>DASRJW010000029.1 GCA_035649275.1 Candidatus Krumholzibacteriia bacterium | reverse complement strand
CGCTCCAACCGCTCCGGCAGGTCGAGGACGCTGCGGAAGGCCGGGATCCCCTCGATGGCGGCAGCGGTGAGGTGCACCGGGTACACCTCCCAGCCGGCGGCGCGATAGGCCCGGACGGCGCGGTTGCCATATTTGGCGCGGCTGGTGGAGGCCCCCACCACGGCCACCCGCTGCTTGCCCGTTTCGCCGAATACGTGCTGTTTCATCGCTGTTTCATCAATGAATCACCATTAAAATGCCGATTCAGCATATTCTCCGACACGCCGCCCGGCCTCGAACCGGCGAAGCTAACTGACGCCGCCGCAAAAGTTTGCCGGCCTGGAGCGGGACCGACTGGAATTGGCGCGCTCCCTGCAAGAGTGGAAAGTGGAGATCGCGAGAGCGGTCCCGGGCTGCTGGGTAGCACGCGAGCTGCCGAGAGGCCCTTCCCCGCGCCAGACGATCGTGACGCTCCCCTCGGCACGGTCGGTCGAGGCTCCGCTCCCCCTCGGAACCTCCTGAGCGCGTGGGATCGATTCGACTGGCGAAGCGAGCCTGGATCCCCACGCAGGCTGTCGCGGGGAGGCGTGCGCAGGAAGCCCGCCTCCCCGTGTTTTTTTATCGTCGTCTTCATGGCAGCCGCCAGCGGCCGCGCCGCAGCGCCGCCGCCGCTTGTTCGATCTCCGTCAGGTAGGTCTCTGGCACGCGCCGGTAGACCTCGTGCAAGCGCGCCCGAGCCTGGGCGCCAGTCCGGCGCTGCCAGGATCGCAGCGGCCGGACGAAGGCCTGCACCTTGCGCCGCAAGCGTGGCGAATGCGGCGCCCGCGGCGCCAAATGCTGCAGGGCGGCATCGACGGCATAGGCATGACCCACGAGGGCGCGGAAAAACTCCCCGCACAGGTAGTAGTCGAGGGCGCCGCGATCGAAGACCGGCACGGCCTCGCGCGAGGCCCCCTGGCGCCGCTGTTCCTGCAGCGACCGCGCCGCGGCGGAAAGATTGAAGCGATGCTCCCGGAGCCGCTCCAGGACCCAGTTTCCCACGTCCTCGACGCCGTTCGGACTCGCCAACGTGGGAGGAGAGGGAAGCGTCGGAGGGGCATCCCGCACCTTGCGGGCAGATTCCACCAGGCGAGTCACCTCGGCCGTGGGCGGAGGCATCTCGGCGCGCTCCTCGGCAGCCTCGTGAGCAGGCCGCGCCCGGCGTGGCTGCAGCCCCTGACTCGAGGCGCGGCGCAGGACCCGTTCGAGCTCGTCGGCATCCACCGGCCCGCGCGCCGCTTTCGGCACCAGGAGTTGGCGCACCACGTTCTGCAGCTGGCGCACGTTGCCGGGAAAGAGCTCGGAGCGCAGCCGCCGGCGCCCTGCCGGCGTCAGCCGGCGGGCCGGGCGCTGCAGCTCGGCGGCATGCTGGGCCATAAAGTGCTCGAAGAGGACCTGGCGGTCGTCGCCGCGCTCGCGCAGCGACGGCACCCGCACCGGGCACACGTGAATGCGGTAATAGAGGTCTTCGCGGAAGCGCGATTGCCGCACCAAGGCGGCGAGCTCCTGGTTCGTCGCCGCCACCACGCGCACATCCACCGGTACGGGCCGATCGCCCCCCAGCCGCCGCACCTGGCCTTCCTGCAGCACCCGTAGCAGTCGCGTCTGGCTGCGCAAGTCCATGTCGCCGATCTCGTCCAGGAGCAGCGTGCCGCCATCGGCGCGCTCGAAGGCGCCGCGAAAATCCCGCGAGGCGCCGGTGAACGCTCCCTTCACGTGCCCGAAGAGCTCGCTTTCGATGAGCTCTTGCGGGATGGCGGAGCAGTCCACGGCCTCGAAGGGCCCCTGCGCTCTCCGGCTCGAGCGATGCAGCAGGTGCGCCGCCAGTTCCTTCCCCGTCCCCGTTTCACCCTCGACGAGAACGGTGTAATCCGTGTCCGCCAGCGAGACGATCTCCTCGAGGTGGGCGAGCATGGCCGCACTCTCTCCCACCATGGCGGCGGCGTCCGGGTAGCGCGACCGGAGGTGCCGGAGGCGCGAGGCCACGCCGCGGCCACTGCTGGCGAGAGGGCGAGAATCCGCCGGCGCCGGCCGCTCCTCCGCCAGCGGTACGCCGCTGTCAGAAGCGCAGCCGAGGAGACGCAGGCGCAGCAGTTCGGCCATGTCATTGCAGCCGCCGATGGCGTCCGGCGCCACCAGCTCTTGGGTCACGAGCGAGGGGCCGACGCAGAGGAGCCCGCGCAGCTTGCCTTCGGCGTGCAGGGGGAAGAGCCAGGCTTCGCCGAGCTGCGCATCCAGCGGATGCAAGGCCCGCAAGAGGCCCCGTCCCGCCGGGCGACGGCGTGCCGCCTCCAACGTCAGCGGGCCGGTTTCGAGCAGGAAGCCTTGTGCCTCCGCCGGCAGGCGGAAGCGGCCGCGCAGCCGTCCGGCGCCGAGGCCGAAATGGCTCAGCAAGTGCAGGGGACCCTCGTCGGCACGCCAGAGCACCGCACCCGCCGCCATGCCTTGGATGCCGGCGATGCACAGCAAGCCATCGCGCGCCACCTCGCGCCAGGTCCCGAGCGGCAGCAGCTGCCGGGCGAGCTCGAGCAGAGGATCCTGTGGGCTATCGACCGAGTCCATCCCCGCATGGTAGCGGAAAGAGGTCCTAGGCGGCGCGTGACACCGGAAGCGGCGAGCGCATCCACACCCGCAACAGCAAGGCGCGGAGGAAGTGGGTACGCCCGCTGTTCACGAAACCATGGTGCTCGAGGGCGCGCAGCGAGGGAACGTTGCCGGCGAGCACATGGGTCAGCAGCCGGGCGTAGCCGAGGCGCGCTGCCTGGGCGCAGCGTGCTCCCACCAGTGCCGTGCCGATGCCGTGACCACGCACGAGCGGCCGCACATAGGCCTCGTAGAGATATGCAGTCCCCTCGGGCAGGCAGATCTCGCGACCCAAAGGCGGCAGGAACACGCGCCCGTAGCCGAGCCAGGCCCAGCCCACCGGCTGGCCTCCCTGCATGGCCACGACGAGATCGTGATCGTGCAAGAGAGCGGTGCGGAACTGCGGCCAGTCGGCCTCGTTGCCCGCATGCTGGCAGATCCAATCGCGCCGCGCATGCCGATCGAGGAAGCGGATCTCGACCCCGGCGGGCGCGGTGGGCTCCGGCACGGCCTCCGGGCCGAGCGCGCGTTCGAGGATCCACAGGCGGTAGACGCGGAAGTGTGTGCGCAGGAAATCCCCGGGTCCCATCGCCCGTCCTCCCAAGGAAGTGTGGAGACGTCTCCAGGCAGCAAGAGGCATGCCTCGGACGGTTGCATAGTGTGGAGTCGTCCTGGCAGGAATGCTAGAAGAAAGAAGCAGCGCGGTTTCCAGGAGCCCGGAATGAGTACCTCGATCACGAGCGCCGAGAGCGCGAGCGAAACTGCCGCGGCGGAGTCGCTGCTGGCGCGCTTGGATTTCCCGCGCCAGAACGGCACGCCCGGTTTGCAGCAGGCGCAGGCCGGTCTCGAGACGGCGCTGCGCGCTGCTGGGCTCGAACCCGCGACCCTTCCCTTCGCTTGCCACCCTGCCCGCGCCGACGCCGCCGCGCTGGCGCTCCTCTGCGTCGCTTTCCTCCTCGGCCGCGCCGCCTTCCGACCTTCGCGCCGCTGGCTGGCGGCGGCAGGCTTGGCCCTCGCCGCCGCGCTCCTGGCCGGTGCGGGCGATCTGGATCGGCTCCTGCCGGCGACCACGGAAGCAGTTCTCGTCACCCAAGTCGAGCCGCGTGGCGCGCCGCTCCGCCACGTTCTCCTCAGCGCGCACTACGACAGCAAGACCGAGCTCCTCGATCATGTGGGGCGCGGCATCGTTCTCGGCGGCGCCGCCCTCGGCGGGGCGGCCACGGCACTGCTGGTGCTGCGGCGACGGCGGCGCGCCTTGCGCCCGCTGGGAGTGCTCACGGCCTTGGCGTTCGCCGCCGCGGCGGCAGTGCTCGCCTTGGGCGGCCTGCGGCAACCGAGCCGGGGCACGGTGGACAACGCCGCCGCCTGTGCGCTCCTCGTCGAGCTGGCCGCGGCCACTGCACGGCAGCCTCTCGAACACACGCGACTCACCTGCGTCTGGTTCGCTGGCGAAGAGAACGGTGCCCAGGGTAGCGCCGCGCTGGCACCGCGCTTCGCCGCCGAGCGCATCGACGCCTGCATCAACCTCGAAGCCATCGGCGCCGGCAGCGAAGCCGTGGTGTCCCGCTACGAGTTGCGCCGCCACGGAATCGAAGCGGCCAGCGCGGCGGTGCACGGCCAGCTCGAGCGTGCCGCCGGAAGCCGCCTGCGTCACCTGCCCCTGCCGCTCTGGACCGACGCCGGGGAGCTGCTCGGCGCCGGTGTGCCGGCGCTGACGTTGCTCACCGTCGAGCCTGGCGCCTGGGGCATTCGCCACCTGCACGGCCCGGGGGATACGCCGGCGCATTTCGTGTGGGCAGGGTACACGCGGGTGCGCGCGCTCCTGCAACGCTTCCTCACCCTCGAGGCGGCGGCGATTGCCCCCGCCGGAGCGAGCCGCTATCCTGCCGCCAACTTTGCCTCCGGAGGAACCGCGTGGCCCGGGAGACGCTCACCGTCGTCGACAATCGCACCGGCAGGACCTACGAGATCCCCATCCAGCACCGCAGCATCCGCGCCGCCGACTTGCGGCAGATCCGCACCGACGACCAGGACCTGGGCCTCCTGAGCTACGATCCCGGCTTCGTCAACACCGCCGCCTGCGAGAGCCGCATCACCACCATCGACGGCGAGCGCGGCGTGCTCCTCTACCGCGGCTATCCGATCGAACAACTGGCGGCGCAGGCCAGTTTCATGGAGACGGCATACCTGCTCCTGGAGGGAACGCTGCCCACGGCGGCGCAGCTGGCCGCGTGGAGCCTGAACATCACCACCCACACCATCCTGCACGAGAACGTGAAGAAGTTCATGGCTGGCTTCCGTTACGACGCCCACCCCATGGGCATGCTGCTCTCCACCGTGGGAGCCCTGTCCACCTTCTATCCCGGGGCTCGGGATATCCTCGATCCCGCCTCGCGGCGCTCCCAGGCTTTCCGCCTCATCGCCAAGGTTTCCACCATCGCTGCCTTCTGCTACCGGCACACCATGGGTCTTCCCTACGTCTACCCGGACAACGACCTCACCTACACCGGGAACTTCTTGAGCATGATGTTCAAGATGACCGAGACCCAGTACCGCGCCGATCCAGTCCTCGAGCGCGCCTTGGAGGTGCTCTTCATCCTGCACGCCGACCACGAGCAGACCTGCAGCACCAGCGCCATGCGCACCGTCGGCAGCGCGCACGCTGATCCCTTCACTGCCGTGGCCGCCGCCATGGGTGCCCTCTACGGGCCGCGGCATGGCGGCGCCAACGAGGCAGTGCTGCGCCAGTTCCTGGAGATCGGCCGGGTGGAGCGAGTGGCGGGTTTCGTCCGCCGGGTGAAGAGCGGCGAGTCGCGCCTGGTGGGCTTCGGTCACCCCGTCTATCGCTCCTACGATCCGCGCGCCCGCATCATCCAGGCCCTGGCCCCGCAGGTGTGCGCCGCCACCCGGCGCGACCCGCTCCTGGACGTGGCGCTGGAGCTGGAGAAGATCGCCCTGCAAGACGAGTACTTCGTCCGCCGCAAGCTCTACCCGAACGTGGATTTCTACTCCGGTCTCGTCTACCGCGCCCTGGGCTTCCCGAGCGCCATGTTCCCGGTGCTCTTCGCCATCCCGCGCACCGTGGGTTGGCTGGCCCAGTGGGAAGAGATGCTCCTGGATCCGGAGATCGAGATCGTGCGGCCGCGGCAGCTCTACCATGGCCCGGCGCCGCGCGACTTCGTGCCGCTCAAGGACCGGGCCTGAGCCGCTGTTGCAGCTCCGCATTCGTCGGGTCGAGCCTACGGCCGCGCTCCCAGGCGGCACGCGCTTCCTCCCGGCGACCGAGATTCTGCAGCGCCTCGCCGCGCACGAGCTCGAGGGTCGCGGTGGGGCGCATCACCTCCAGCACCGTGTCGAGCTCGCGCAAGGCGCGCTGACTCTGCCCGCTGGCGACGCAAGCCCGCGCCAGCTCCAGCCGCAACGACTCCCAGCTCGGATCCAGTTCCAGGGCGCGGGAGAGAGAGCGCACCGCCGCGGGCGCCGCACCCTGCGCTAGGAGGAAGAGCCCGTAGTAGCCGTGGGCCTGGGCGAAGAGGGGATCGGTCGCCACGGCGAGTTCGAAGTAGTGCACCGCGCTCAGCGAATCATGGTGTGCCCAAGCCAGATTCGCCAGGTTCACCATCGGCTCGACGTAATCCGGGTGCTGCTGCAGGATCCCCTCGTAGAGATCCACCGCCGCCTGCAGACGACCGGCGCGCTGCTCGCATTGCGCCGCGTGCGCCGCCGCCAAAGCGTGATCCGGCTGCAAGCGCCGCACCGCGGCGTAGCACTGCAGCGCCCGCTCGCAGTCCCCCTTCTGCTGGTACGCGGTCCCCACCCGGTACTGCGCTTCCACGGTATCGACGCCGCTCGCCCCCAACCCATCCAGCGAGGAAAACGTCCCCACCCCGGCGGCGACGGCGAGCGCCACCGCGGCTGGGCGCCAGGCGCGGCGCCACAGGACCTCGACCAGCCAGAGCGCGCCGCTGGCGGCGAAGACGGAGAGCACCGGGAGCAGCGGCGCCCGGTAACGCGCGGTGACGAAGAAGGCGACGATGGCGAGTGCATAGGAGGCGAGGAAGAGCAGGAGCGCCGTCTCCGCCGCCGTGCCGCGCCGGGCCCAGACCATGCCGACCACGGCGGCGGCGAGCAGCCAGGCGAAACTCCAGCCGGGCAAGCGCAGGAAGCGGGAGTAGTGCGCCGCGAAGTATTGGCGGTCGAAATCGCGCATGCCTTCGTGGGTGTGCAGGAGCTGCAAGACCTTCTCCCCGGTCTGCCGCAAGGCCAAGAGCGGCTGCCCGGCGCAGAAGCGCAACCCTTGGCTGTAGAACCAGCGGTCGCGCTGCGCCGGGTGCACGATGCCCGCGGCGCGGAGCGGCAGATCGTTGAACCTCCGGTATTCCGGACCGGGGCGGAGCGCGGCGGTGCGGCGCATCTCCGGATTGTTGCCGAGGTAGAAGTTGATGCCACCGTTGGCGCTGATCCACACCAGCGCGCCGCTGGCGTGGGCGTTGTGCACCGTCACCGGCAGGATCGGCAGCAGCGTCGCCGCCACCAGCACTGCCGCGGCTCCGACTCGTCGACGCCAGAGCAGCCAAGCGGCGAGGACGGCGAGGCTCGCCAGCACCGTGGGCACGGCGAGCGCCGCGAGCCCTGCCGCGATGCCGGCGCCGACGAGCTCGCGCCGACGCCCGCGCTCGAGGAAGCGCAAGAGCAAGAGCAGGAAGAGCAGATCCAGGCACATCGCGAGCGGTGTCGCCAGCAGATCTCCTTCCAGGTAGAGGGCGGCACGGTTGGTGGCGGCGAGCGCACCGGCCACCGCACCGACACCGACACCGCCGAGACGGAGACCGAGCAGGGCGGTGAGCGCTGCCGTCGTGGCGCCGAGCACGATCTGCAGCAGATGCGCCCCCTGCAGGTCGGGGCCGGTGACACGGAAGAGCGCGGCCAGGAGCAGTGGGTAGAGCGGCGGCATCATGAAGGGAGCATGCCCGGTGCCTTCACCGCGGGAGAGCGCCCAGCCGAGATCGCGGTAGTACTGCGCGTCGATGATGGGAGAGTCGTAGAAAGGATTGTCGCGGATGTCGAACAGGTAGAGTGCCCGGAGGGCGAGCGCCACCGCGAAGACACCGAGGACGAGCCCTCGGCCGCGCCCGCTGTTCGGTGCCGCCACGCGCGCCACGCCTCCGTCTGCCCGCATTGCTCGCGCCCGCGCTGCATACTACACTGAGCCGCAATGAAGCTCGATCCGGAGATCCGCGCGCTCCTCGACGAGGAGCGCTTCGACGCCGTCGAAGACCGCTGGCTGTCGCGGCTCGAGACGGCGCCCGGGGATCGCGATTTCTTCTTCCCCGTACTCCGCGCCATGCTGGAGCGCCAGCAGCAGGAGCGCGCCGAACTCCTGCTGCAGCTCTTCCTGGAGGCCCTGCCCCAGGAGGCGGGCGCCGCGGAGATGGAGGCGCTGCAGGAGCTCCTGCGCCTGTGGCCCGAGAGCCCTGCGCTCCGGGCCGCGGTTCTGGACGCCTTGCGCCGCCGGCACCGCGGCTCCCCCAACCTCGAACTCTTGCTGCAGCACTTCCGCCTCCAGGATGGCGCCGAACCGCTCGGCGCCCTGCAGCAGGTCCTGGCTTGGCTCGCTTACGACGTGGGCCGACCAGTATTCCTGCCGACCCGCGGCTGTGGCCGCGTCCGTGAACTCAACCTGGCGCTCGGAACGCTGCGCGTCGATTTCGCCGGCAACCTCCTTTCCTTCCGCCGCGCCGAGGCGGAGCACCTCCTGCAAGGGCTGGGTGAAGAGCATTTCCTGGTGCAGAAGCTCCAGGGCCTGCCGGCACTGCAAGAGCAAGCAGCCACCGCGCCGGGCGAGCTCCTGCAAGGTTTCTTCGCCAGCTTCGGCAGCCCGGTGCCGCTCGCGACGCTGCGCGAGCACTTGCGCGACGTGGTGCCGCAGGAAAGCTGGAACACCTGGTGGAAGCGTGCGCGCGCCGATCGCCGGCTGACGGTGAGCGCGGGGACGCGGCCGCTGTGCAGCTGGAGCCAGAGCGCGGCCGCGGCGGACGAAGATCTCGCCGCCGCCTTCGCCGCCGCCGCGCCGCTCGAACGGCTGGAGATGGCAAGGACGCAGGCGGGGCGCTCCGAGAGCTTGAGGCGCTTGCTCGCCCAAGGACTGCGGCGCAGCCTGGAGGGCGCGCTCGAACCGCCGCTCGCTCTCGAGACCCTCCTGGTGCTCGAAGATCTCGGTGACGGAGGCGAAGCGTCGGACACCCCGGCGAGGATTGCCGCGCTGTTGCGGCGTGACGACGCCGCGGCGGTGGTGAGCGGCGTGCGCGAACGCCGTTGCCGCGAGCGGGCGCTGGAACGCCTGCGCGACCTGCGTCCGGACTGGCCGCAGCTGTACCTCGACTGCCTGGGCAACGAAATGGACGGGCGCACCCTCGCCTGGCTCTACGAGGCGAGGCGAGGTGCCCCGGACCCGGCAGCGCTGGAGCGGTTGGTGAGCGAGACGCTGGCGCGACCGGCACGCTCGCCGCGCTTCTTCCTCTGGTTGTGTCGCGAGCTGCCCCAACGCCCCGAACTGTCGCCGCGGGCGGACTGGCGTCTGCTCCGCCGGCTCCTGGAGGCTTGTACCGACGCGGCGTTCAAAGGTCAGCGCCCGGCGCTCAAGGAGTGCTTCGACCCCGGTGGCGTCGCCGACCTCGCCCTCGCCGGCCTGGACGCGGAGCAGTCGGCGCAGCTGCTGGCGCTCCTGGAACGGGACGTGGGGCTGGAAGAGCACCGCAAACAAGAGCTCCGCAGCCAGGCGTGGTCGCGCTTCCCGGAGCTGCGCGAAGCGGCGGAGGAAGCGCTGTACAACACCAGTGAGGCGCTGGACCGCCAACGCGCCGCCTTCGACCAGCTCGTCCGCGTCGACCTCCCGCACAACACCGAGGAGATCCGCAAGGCCGCGGCGCACGGCGATCTGCGGGAAAACTTCGAGTACAAAGCGGCGCGGGAGCGCCAGGAGATGCTGTCGGCGCGGGCCCGGATGTTGCACGAAGAGTTGCGTCGCGCCCGGGCCCTGGAACCGGCGGGCATCGATCCGAGCGCCATCCGGGTGGGCACGCGGGTGAAGCTCGCGCCCTCGAGGCGCAACGGCAGCCCGGTGGTGCTCACCATCCTCGGGCCTTGGGATTCCGATCCCGCTCATGGGATCGTCTCCTATCTGGCGCCCGCGGTCGCGGCGCTGCTCGGCAAGCGCCCTGGCGAGGCGGTCCGCTTCGGCGACCAGGACTTCGTCGTCGAGCACATCGAGGTGTGGCGCTAAGTGGGCATGCTCCTCCAACGCGACGAGATCCGCTACGACTTCGGCGGCGCTCTCTTCACCTTGCCCGAGGACCGGGAGACCCTGGGCTGGGTCTTCAGCCAGTTCCTCTACGGCGAGATCACCGGCATTCAGGTCGGGCACTGGATCCACCACGCGCCGGACCTGGACAGCGCCCGCTTCCTGGCGGTGCAGTGCGCCCAGGAGCTGGCCCACGTGGATCTCATGTGCCGCATCCTGGCGCTGCTGGAAACGCCGCCGCAGCCGGCGCATCGCTGGGTCCGCTTCCTTGCTACGGATCTCATGGGGAGCCGCTGGGAGGAACATGTCTGTCTCGAGATGGCTCTCGGCGAGGGCGCGGTGCTGGCCGTCTTCTATGCGCTCATCGACACCGTGCCGGAGCCCAGGATCCGCCGTTTGCTGGAGCGGGCCGCACGCCAGGAGGAAAGCCACGTCGCCTTCGGCGAGGCGCGCACCCTGGAAGCGGCGCGCGACCCGCGCACCCGCCGGCATCTTCTCGGGCTGTCGCTGCTCAGCCTCGCCGCGCTCCAGCGTCTCGCCGCCGCCGCCGGGCGGCACGAACAGAGCCAGCATCCCGTGTGGCGGCAGCTGCCGGCTTTCGCCCGCCACGTGCGCGCGGTGGCAGAGCTGCGTTTGCTGCGGATGGGGGTCCTGGAAGCGCCTCTCGCTTCCCTGCCCCGCTTGCGGCGCTACCAGCTCCTGGGCACGAGCCTCCTCGGGCGCGTCCTGACACCTTTCCAGCCACGGCGCCGACGTCTCACCGCCACTTATTTGCGCGATCCGCGCTTGCAGCGATCTCAGGTTGCCCTGCATCCCCCACTGCCGTAGCATCGATCAGCTTGTCCCGGCCGCGGGGGTTGCCATGCGCTGCCGGATCGCCCTCTTCCTTCTCTGCACCGCCTGGACCCCTCTGGCCACGGCGGGAACCTTGTACGTCCCCACCCACGAATTCCCCACCGTGCAGGCGGCCATCGACTCGGCCGCGAGCGGCGATACCTTGGAGCTGGCGCCGCAGGTGTACGAGGAGAATCCGCTCATCGTCGACAAGGACCTCTGCATCCGCACCCGCGGCGGCGGACGCGCCATCCTCGACGCCTCGGTTCGCGCCGGCCAGGATGGCAACACGGGCAGCGCGCTGCGCAGCGTGCGCAGCCATGTCCTCATCGAGGACCTGGTGCTGCGGAACGGCGTCCCCGTCCCCAATGGCGCCGGCTACTGGGTCTGGGGCGGCAGCGTCGAAATGCGGCGCTGTCTCTTCGAGAACAATCTGTACGGCGTCCTGGTCTTCGCCCCCAACCCCGGCTCGACGCGGATCGTGGACTGCGAGTTCGTCGGCAACGGCGCCGGTCTGTGGAGCTTTCGCTCCACCGAGCTGGTGCGCTGCCGCTTCGTGAACAACTGGGTCGGGATCCGCGCCCAGGACTACGTCCAGTTCGAGGACGTGGAGGTGACGGGATGCGGTGTCGGCTGGCGCTGGGGTCCGGAGCTCTTCGCCCCCGCCAGCTTCCTTCTTTCCGGCGCTTCCGGCCGGCTGGATCGCGTGCGCGTGCACCACAACGACATCGACGGCGGCATCGCCGGCATCTGGCTCGAGGAGGGCCCCTTCGAGCTGCGCGACTGCGAGAGCAGCGACAACAGCACCGACGTCGGACCTTCGGGGCTGGGTGCGGTGCGCGTCACTTCCCTGCTGCTGGAGCGGGTCGTGCTGCGGGGCAACAGCAGTACGGGCCTTGCCTTCCCCGTGGGTGGCCTGTTCACCGACCGCAGCCAGGTGCGCGCCGTGCGCTGCCAAATCGCCGCGAACGAGGGAGTCGACAGCGGTGGCGGTGTCGCCGCCATCCGCAACTCCCACGTCGAGCTGGTCGGCTGCACGGTGCAGGACAACCGCTCCCCGCTCAAGGGCGGCGGCATCTACGCCAGCGCCTCCCATGTCTCGCTCGATTCGGTGCTGGTGGCGGGAAACAGCGCCCAGGGCGGCGGCGCCATCGCCATCGATCCGGGCGGCTCGGTGCGCATCACCCGTTCCACCCTGGTGGCCAACACCGCCTCGGGGGCCGGCGCCCTCTATCTGCTCGAGGCTTCCGGCGTGCTGGAGCAGAGCATCGTGGCTTTCAACAGCGGCAGCCCCACGCTCGTCTGCGCCGGCGATCTCGAGCGGCGCTGCAGCGACGTGTTCGGCAACTCCGACACCTCCGTCTGCGGCCGCGATCTGGGCGGCAACCTGGCGGTGGATCCGCAGTTCTGCGCCTTCGATCCGGCGCACCAGGTCTACGACGTGCGTCTCGCCTCCACCTCGCCGCTCACGGGCGTGGCGGGTTGCGGCAGACTCGGCGCCGCCCCGGTGGGCTGCGAGGGCTCGGCCGTGCAAGCTGCTACCTGGAGCACCGTCAAGTCCCTGTATCGCTAGCGCACTCGCGTTGCAGCCATTCCAGATACGGGGCGCTGCCGCTTTGCACCGGCAGGGCGAGGATCTCCGGCACCTCGTAGGGATGCTGGCGGCGGATCTCGCGCTCCACGGCTGCCAGGAGCACGCGACGCGTCTTGAGGAGGAGGAGCCACTCCCGCGCTTGCTCCAGCCGGCCGCGCCACCGGTAGCGGCTCGTCACCGGACCGAGGGTCTGCGCACAAGCGCAAAGCCGCTGCTGCAGGAGACTGCGGGACAGACGCGCGGCGAGCCGTGCCGAGGGCACGGCCACCAGCACCTGCACGAAGGCGCCGCGGGCTGACCGCACACTGCACGCTCCCGATGCACAAACCGCCCGGCCTCGAGGCCGGGCGGTCGAGAGTGGTACGCCCGAGAGGATTCGAACCTCCGACACCCAGCTCCGGAGGCTGGTGCTCTATCCAGCTGAGCTACGGGCGCACCTGATTCCGAGGTGGAAGGTACAACCGCGGCGCCGACCCCCACAAGGCCTCAGCTAAGAGGGTCCACCCCGGGCCTGAAGCACGGTGTGGAGATCCTTATCCCCCCGCCCGGAGAGGTTGAGCACCACGAGGGAGTGGGGCTCGATGCAGCGCCGCTCGAGCAGCAGCCAGCCGAGGGCATGGGAGCTCTCCAGGGCCGGGACGATGCCCTCGAGTCGCGTCAGGGCCTCGAAGCCCGCCAGCGCTTCGGCGTCACTCACCCAGTCGTAACGGATGCGCCCTCGATCGTGGTAGTAGGCGTGCTCCGGCCCCACGCTGCAGTAGTCCAGCCCGGCGGCGAGGGAGTGGGTGCCCAGAGTGTTGCCGCGCGCGTCCTGCAGCAAGTAGCTCTTCGTTCCCTGCAGCACGCCGACGCTACCGCCGGCGAAGCGCGCCGCATGGCGGCCGGGCTCGAGGTCGATGCCGCCGGCTTCGATCCCCACCAGACGCACCGAGGGCTCGGCGAGGAACTCGAAGAAAAGTCCCATGGCATTCGAGCCGCCGCCCACGCAAGCCACCAACCAGTCCGGCAGCTTTCCCTCGTGCTCCAGGATCTGGCGCCGGGCTTCGCGACCGATGATGCTCTGGAAGTCGCGAACGAGCATGGGATAGGGATGCGGGCCGAGCACGGAGCCGAGGGCGTAGTGCGTCTCCTCCACGTGCGCCACCCAGTCGCGCATGGCGGCGCTGATGGCGTCCTTGAGCGTGCGGCTGCCGGCGTCCACCGGCAGGACGCGGGCACCGAGGAGCTGCATGCGCTGCACGTTGAGCGCCTGGCGCTCCATGTCCACCCGGCCCATGTAGACATCGCACTCCAGTCCCAGCAGCGCCGCCGCGGTGGCGGTGGCGACACCGTGCTGTCCGGCACCGGTCTCGGCGATGACGCGGCGTTTGCCCATGCGCCGGGCGAGCAGACACTGGCCGACCGTGTTGTTGATCTTGTGGGCGCCGGTGTGGGCCAGATCCTCGCGCTTCAAATAGATGCGGGCGCCGACGCGCTCCGAGAGCCGGGAGGCGAAGTAGAGCGGCGTCGGCCGGCCGATGAAATCGCGGCGCAGCGCCTCGAGCTCGGCGGCGAAGGCGGGATCGGCGCGGGCCTCCTCGTAGGCTTGCTCCAGCGACGCGAGCGGCCCCACCAAGGTCTCGGCCACGAAGCGGCCCCCGTAGGGACCGAACCAACCGCCGGGAGTGGGCAGCGCTGCCGGTGCCTCGCTCATACCGGCCTGCCCAGGGCAGCGAAGAAGTTCCGCAGCCGCACCGGGTCCTTGAGGCCTGGGGCGCGCTCCACGCCGCTCGACACGTCGACGCAGAAGGGATGATGGATGGCGACGACGGCGCCGACGTTTTCTGCCGTGAAACCGCCGGAGAGAAAGACGCGCGCCGAGGCGGGCAGGCTCGCCAGCAGTCGCCGCAGCACCGCGTCTTCGAGGCGCAAGCCGAGACCGCCGCTGCGCCCGGACCCATCTTCGGCGTCGAGGAGCGCAGCGAAGACGTTGGGCGGTAGCGGCACGGCGCTGCCGCCCCCGCCACGGCGGACGACGATGGCGGGGACATCCAGGGCGCGCGGAAAATCCCGCGGCTCGTGGCCGTGCAACTGCACCAGATCGAGCCGCAGGCGATGCACCACCTCGTTCACTCTGGATGCGGCCTGATCCTGGAAGACACCGACGCGCTTGGCGAGTCCGGTGTCGAGACCGGGGAGCCAAGCGGCGGCCGTTCCCACCTCGAGGCAGCGCGGGCTCGCGGGGGCGAAGACGAAGCCGAGGAAATCGGCGCCGAGTCGCACCGCTTCCAGGGCGTCGGCAGGCCGGGTGAGGCCGCAAATCTTGATGCGCACTCGCTCGCTCACCCCCGACGCACCTCCCGCAAGAGATCCCGCGCCGCCGCCGCTGGATCGGTGGCACGCATCAGGAGCTCCCCCACCAGGATGGCGCGGGCGCCCGCAACGCGCAAGCGCTGGACATGGGCGGCGGTCTGGATGCCGCTCTCGCTCACGGCGAAGAGACCCGGTGCCAGCTGCGGCAAACTCTCCAAGCTCCGCTGCAAGGAGACCGTGAAGGTGTGGAGATCGCGGTTGTTGATCCCCACCAGGATGCGTTCTGGGGCCTGCGCCGCTGCCGCCGCCACGCGCTCCACCTCGGGCCCGGTGTGCGCCTCGAAGAGCACGTCCATTCCCAGGTCGAGGGCCAGCTGCGCCAAGGCTCGACTGCGCTGCGGCTCCAGGAGCGCGGCGATGAGGAGCACCGCGTCGGCGCCGGCGGCCCGCCCTTCCCACACCTGGTACTCGTCGACGATGAAGTCCTTCTGCAGCCGCGGCAATCCGGGAGCGCCGGCGACGGCGAGAAACGCCAAGGCTCCCTGGAAGTGATCGACTTCGGTGAGGACCGAGAGGGCATCGGCACCGGCACCGGCGAGGGCCGCCGCCAGCGCCGCCACCTCGAAGTCGCGGCGCAGCACCCCGGCGGACGGCGAGGCTTTCTTGAGCTCGGCGATGAGGGCCATGCCGCCGGGGGCGGCGCGCAGCGCCCGGGCGAAACCACGTGCCGGTGCCGCTCGGGCCGCGGCGCGCTCCACCTGCACCAGCGGCCGCTTCTCTCGGCGTTCGGCGAGGCGGCGCTGCACTTGGAGGACGATCCTCTCGAGAGGCATGCCTGCTCCTCAGGGCACCGTACGGCCGAAGAGCACGATTTCTTCCAGCTTCCGCCGCACCGCGCCCTCCTGCAACAGTCGGCGCGCCGCCTGCACCCCGCTTCCCGGGTCGCGCACCGCGCCGCCGAGATAGAGCGCGGCCCCGGCGTTGAGCGCCACCGCATCCAGGCAGGGTCCTGCTTCGCCCTCCAGGACGGCGCGCGCTCGCGCCACGTGCTCGGCGAGCGTGCCCACCTGCAGCGCCGCCAGCGGATGGCGTGGCAAGCCGAAATCCTCGGGTTGCCAGGTGTGCCGCGCCCGCGTCGTTCCCCGTTGCTCCAGCACCGCCGTCGGCCCCGTGGGGGAGATCTCGTCCATGCCGTCGTGGCCGTGCACCACCAGGGCACGCTCGCCGCCGAGCCGGTGCAGCACTTCCGCCAGCGTCGGCGCCAGGGCGCCGTCATAGAGACCAAGGAGCTGGTGCGTGGCGCCGGCGGGATTGGTCAGCGGACCCAGGAGGTTGAAGATGGTGCGCACGCCGAGAGCATGGCGCGGTCCGGCAGCGTGGCGCATCGCCGGATGGTGTGACGGCGCGAAGAGAAAGGCGAAGCCCGTGCGACCGAGGCAATCCTCCACCGCCGCCAGCGGCAGGTCGAGCCGCAGGCCCAAGGCCTCGAGCAGATCGGCGCTGCCGACACGGCCCGAGGCGGAGCGATTGCCGTGCTTGGCGACCGTGAGGCCGGCGGCGGCGGCGACGAGCGCCGCCAGCGTGGAAATGTTGAAGGTGCCGACGCCGTCACCCCCGGTGCCGCAGGTGTCGAGTACCACACCCGGCGGCGGCGCGACGCGCAGCGCCGCGGCGCGCATGGCCCGGGCGAAGCCGACGATCTCCGCCGCGGTCTCGCCGCGCTGGCGCAGCAAGACGAGGAGCGCGCCGATCTGTGCCTCCGCCGCCTTTCCAGCCATGATGCAGCCCATGACCTGTTCCGCCTCGGCTTCACCGAGGCTCTCGCCGTCCAGGAGCTTCTGCAACGCTGGTTGGAGCAATTCAGATCACGCAGAGGTCGAGGAAGTTGCGCAGCAGGTCCTTGCCCTGCCGCGTGAGGATGGACTCCGGGTGGAACTGCACTCCCCAGGTCTCGGCGCCTTGCACCTTGAGCCCCATGATCACCGCATCGGAGGTGGCGCAGGTGACCTCGAGCGCCGCCGGCAAGCTCTCCCGCTCCACCACCAGGGAGTGGTAGCGCGTGGCCACGAAAGGATTCTCCAGGCCGCGGAAGATGCCCCGTCCATCGTGGATGATGCGCGAGGTCTTGCCGTGCATCACTTGCCCGGCGCGGACGACGCGGCCGCCGAAAGCGGTGGCGATGGCCTGATGCCCCAGGCAAACGCCCAGGATCGGTACCTGACCGTGCAAGCGGCGGATGGCTTGGACGGCGATCCCAGCGTCCTCGGGCCGCCCCGGTCCCGGCGACACCACCAGACCGCGGGGCCGAAGCTCGAGGAGCCGCCCGACGCTGAGAGCGTCGTTGCGGTGCACTTCGATCTCGGCGCCCAAGGCGCCCAAGTACTGGACCAGGTTCCAGGTGAAGGAATCGTAGTTGTCCAGGACCACGAGGGGAGAGCGGCGCCGCGGCCGCGGCGCTGCGGTCTTCTTCTTTTTCTTCTTCTGGCTCCGGATCGCGCTCATTCCAGCCCCAGCTCCGCCATCTCGATGGCAGCGAGGAGGACCTGCGCCTTGCTGCGGGTTTCCTCGTACTCGGCCCGCGGGTTGGAGTGGGCCACGATCCCGGCGCCGGCGCCGATGCTGGCCTGGCCGTCACGGCAGAGCACGGTGCGGATGGCGAGACACAGATCCATGTTGCCATCGTAACCGAAGTAACCGACGCCGCCGCCATAGACGCCACGCCGGCGCTTCTCCAGCTCGTGGATGCGCTGCATGGCCCGCACCTTCGGCGCCCCCGAGACGGTGCCCGCCGGGAAGCAGGCGCGCAGCACGTCGAAACAGCTGATGCCGTCTCGGGCCAGACCGCGCACTCCCGACACCAGGTGCATCACGTGGGAGTAGCGTTCCACGATCATGAGCTCGTCGGCCACGACGCTGCCATACTGCGACACCCGTCCCAGGTCGTTGCGCCCCAGATCCACCAGCATGATGTGCTCGGCCCGTTCTTTGTCGCTGTCGCGCAGTTCTTCCTCGAGCCGCAAGTCTTCGACGCGGGTGGCGCCGCGGGGGCGCGTGCCGGCGATGGGCCGCAGCTCGAGCACGTCGTCCTCCTTGCGCACCAGCGCCTCGGGGCTGGCGCCCAGGATCACGTCGCTGCCGAAGCGCAGGAAGTACATGTAGGGGCTCGGGTTCATCTGCCGCAGGGCGCGGTAGACGGCGAAGGGATCGCCGTGCAACCGGGTGGAGAGCTCATGGGAAAGCACGACTTGGAAGAGATCGCCGGCCAGGATGTGCTCCTGCGCCCGGCGCACCGCGCGCTCGAACTCGGCAGGCTTGGTGTCGCTGGTGAACACCGGTTTGCGGCCCGCGGTGCGGCCGCCGTCGCGCCCCGGGGCGGCACCGCGCAAGCGCGCCACGATGGCGTCGATCTGCCGCGTCGCCTGCTTGTAGCTGGCGGCGGCGTCCTTCCCCACCATCGCATTCACCACGACCTTGATCGTGTGCGCCAGGTTGTCGAAGACGAGGAGCGGCCCGGTGCAGAGGAACTGGGCGTCCGGGAGGTCGCCCTGGCGCCAGGCGGGCCAGGGCAAGCTGGTCTCGAGGTAGCGCGCACAATCATAGGACAGGTAGCCCACGGCGCCGCCGGCGAAGCGCGGCAACCCGGGCACCGGCACCGGCCGATAGGCGCGCAACAACTCTTCCATGCCGCTGATGGGATCGGCGACGCGCCGCTGCTCCCGCTTGCCCTGGCGCTCCAGCAGCAAGCGCGGCCCCTCGATGCGTACCACCGCGCTCGGCTCGATGCCGATGAAGGAGTAGCGGCCCCACTTCTCGCCACCCTCCACGCTTTCCAGCAGGAAGGAGTGGCTGCCATCGTCGAGCTTCATGAAGGCGGAGACCGGCGTCTCCAGATCCCCCAGGATCTCGCGATAGACGGGAACGACGTTGCCTTCGCGGGCGTGGAAACGGAATTCCTCGAGCGTCGGCGTGAACGCGTGCAACCGGCGAAGCCTCCACATGGATGGCACGAAGGCGGATGATAGCACCCTCGTGCAGGGGCGGCCAGCGGCGGCGACCGTTGCGCCCGGACCGCTGCACTCAGGGCTTGGGTGCGCGCCCGCGACCCCAACCGAGCTTGCCGTACAAGGCGCGATAGAAACCCTGTTCCTGGGTGACGACGAGTTGCAGATCCTGTGGCGCCGCGCGCACGGCGATGTGCTCGCCGCTCTGCAACGACCAGCAACGGTGCCCATCGACGCTGATCTCCGCGCTGGCGTCGATGCCCTGCCGCAAGACGATCTCCACCGTCTCCCCGGCGTCCACCACCAGAGGACGGAGTGACAGCGTATGGGCGTTGATGGGGGTGACGATCAGGGCGCGCAGGCGCGGCGAGACGATGGGACCACCGGCGGAGAGACTGTACGCCGTGCTGCCCGAGGGCGTGGCCACGATCATGCCATCGGCGAGCGTGCTGCCCAGATCCACGCCGGCGGCGCGCAATCCCACTTCGAGGACGCGGGCCGAGGGCGCGTGCAGGACCACGTCGTTGAGGGCGCTGGCGCGGAGCTCGCCGCTCGTGGCGCCGCAGTGCTCGACCTCGAGGAGCATGCGTGGTTCGAGACGGTAGCGACCGGCGAGGAGGCGGGCCACGGCAGCTTCGGCGTGCTCCTCCGGCGTGTCGGTGAGGAAACCGAGGCTGCCCAGATTGATCCCGAGCACCGGGCGCAGCTCGGCGCCCAGGAGGCGCACCGCGGCGAGAAGGGTGCCATCGCCACCGAGCGCCAGCACCACTTCGCCGGCGTGGATGTCTTCCACCAGCTCGTAACCGCTCAAGCTCTCGTGGCAATCAGAACGGCGGCGCAGCTCCGCCGCAGCCGGGGCCCAGAGGAGCAGCCGGTGCGCCGCTTCGGGCACGCTGCGGCGCAGGCGTGCCAAAACCTGGGGGGTGCTGCTCTTCTTCGGGTTGACGACGAAGGCGAGATCCACGCTCCCCCCTCACGGGCGGCGTGTTCCTGCCACGCCCGGTCGGCTCGCGGGCACGCCGAGCTCGGCGCGCACCCGCGCCGCGATCGCTGCCGGCGTCAAGCCGAGGAGCTCGAGCTGGCGTTCGCGGGGGGCATGCTCGATGAAACGATCCGGGATGCCGAGCCGGCGCACCGGCGCCGGCGACAAGCCGTGCTCCTCGCAGAGCTCGAGCACGGCGGTGCCGAAGCCCCCCTGCAGCTGATGCTCTTCGGCGACCAGGACCAGACGATGCTGCTGTACCAGGCGGCAGAGCACCTCGGCATCGAGGGGCTTGGCGAAGCGGGCGTTCACCACCGTGGGCAGCACGCCGTCCGCTTCCAGCAGGGCCGCGGCGCGCACGCACCAGTCGACGCTGGTGCCGTAACCCACCAGGGCCACGTCCTCGCCGGCCCGCAGCACCTGCGCCTTGCCGAGGGGCAGGAGCTCGAAACGCCCGGCCGTGGGGGCGCCGGGGGCGTTGCCCCGGGGGAAGCGCAAGGCCACCGGGCCGAGATCGTGGTGCAGCGCCGTGTACAGCATGTGGCGCAGCTCGTCGGCGTCGGCCGGCGCCATGAGCACCAGGTTCGGGATGCTGCGCAGGTAGGCGATGTCGAAGACGCCGTTGTGGGTCGGGCCGTCGTCCCCCACCAGGCCGGCGCGGTCGAGGACGAAAACGACCGGGAGCTTCTGCAGCGCCGTGTCGTGGATCACTTGATCGTAGGCGCGCTGCAAGAAGGTGGAGTAGATCGCGGCGACGGGCTTCATGCCCTGCGTCGCCAGGCCGCAGGCGAGGAGCACCGCCGCTTGCTCGGCGATACCGACGTCGAAGAAGCGCTCCGGATACTTCTCCCCGAAGAGCTTCGTTCCCGTGCCGCTCGGCATGGCGGCGGTGATCGCCACCAGGCGCGGCTCGCGCGCGCCGAGCTCTACCATGGCCTCGCCGAACACACGGGTCCAGGGCGGCGGGCCGGGCTGCGCCGGCTTGATCGCCCCGGTCACCTTGTCGAAGCTGCCCAGACCATGGAAGACTTCCTGCTTCTCCTCGGCGAAGGCGTAGCCCTTGCCCTTGACGGTGACGGCGTGGAGCAACACCGGTCCCTTGAGCTTCTTCACATGCTGCAACGCGTCCACCAGCACCCGCAGGTCGTGGCCGTCGAAGGGACCGAAGTAGCGCAGCCCCAGTTCCTCGAAGAGCATTCCCGGCGCCACCAGGTTCTTCATGCCCTCCTTCATGCGGCTGGCCAGCAGGCGAGCCTTGTCGCCCTGCGGCATCTTGCCCAGCAGCTCCCAGAGCTCGGCTTCGAACTTGGAGTACACCCGGCTGGTGGTGACGCGGGTGAGGTACTTGGAGAGGGCGCCGACGTTCTTGGAGATGGACATCTCGTTGTCGTTGAGGACGACGAGCAGATCCGTGCCCAGGTGGCCGATGTTGTTGATGGCTTCGTAGGCGACGCCACCGGTCATGCCGCCGTCGCCGACCACGGCGACGATGCGACGACTCTCTTTGCGCAGATCGCGCGCTACCGCCATGCCGAGGGCGGCACCGAGAGCGGTGGACGCGTGGGCGACACCGAAGGTGTCGAAGGGACTTTCGCTGCGCACTGGAAAGCCGGAGAGACCGCCCTCCTGGCGCAAGGTGTGGAAGCGCTGCCGGCGGCCGGTGAGGAGCTTGTGGCCGTAAGCCTGATGTCCGACGTCCCAGACGATGAGGTCTTCCGGGGCATCGAAGACGGAGTGGATGGCGAGGGTGAGCTCCACGGCGCCGAGACTGGCGCCCAAATGGCCGCCCTGGACGCTCACCACCGAGACGATCTCCTGGCGGATCTCCGCCGCCAGTTTCTCCAGTTGCTCGAAGGAGAGCGCCTTGAGATCCCGGGGGCTGTCGATGCGCTCTAGGATGCGTGCAGACAAGCAGGAGCCTCTTCGGAGGGTGGGCCGCCGCCGCGACCCCTCGAGGCCCCGACGGCACGAGCAAACGCCGTATTATCCGTGCCCTGCGCGATCGGGTCAAGCGCCGGGAGTCAGTGCAGGCGGGCGCCGATCCAGCTGGCGAGAGCCTGTAGGCGCGCGCTTCGCGGCCATTGCCGCAGCAACGCCCGCGCCGCTTCGATGTGCCGCGCCGCCGCGGCACGGGAGGCCTCGACGCCATAGAGCGCCGGGTAGGTGATCTTGCCGGCGGCAGCGTCCTTCCCCGCCGTCTTCCCGAGCGTCGCCATCGCCCCTACCACGTCCAGCACGTCGTCCACGATCTGGAACGCCAGGCCCAGGTGCGAGCCCACGTCGGCGAGAGCCGCGCGCTCGGCGACGTTCGCTCCGGCGGCGATGCCGCCGCAGACGCAGGCAGCTCGCAACAGCGCCGCCGTCTTCGCGGCGTGGATGGCTTCCAGCAGCTCTGCCCGGGGCGGCTTGCCCTGGCCTTCCAGGTCGAGCATCTGGCCGCCCACCAGCTCGCGGTGGCCGGCGGCGGCAGCGAGGGTACGCCCACAGTCGAGGCCGCGCTTTGCCTCGCGCCACGGTGCGCTCAGGATCACTTCGTAGGCCAGGTTGAGCAAGGCGTCGCCAGCCAGCACCGCGGTGGCCTCGTCGAACTGCACGTGGCAGGTGGGCCGGCCGCGACGCAAGCTGTCGTCGTCCATGCAGGGCAAATCGTCGTGCACCAGCGAATAGGTGTGCACGAGCTCGAAAGCACAGGCCAGGTCGAGGACGGGCTCGTCTTCCCGCTCGCAGAACAGGTCGTACGACCACAGCACCAGCGCCGGACGCAGGCGCTTGCCGCCGCCGAGGGCGGCATACCGCATGGCGGCGAGGAGACGCTCGGGTCCGCCTTGGAGGAGCGTGTCGAGTCGGGCCTCCACCCGCGCCCGCACCCGGTCGAGATCCTCTTCCAAGGCGTTCACGGCCCTTCCGTCCCTTCGAACGGGCGGGTCTCGGCGCTGCCGTCATGCCGTTCCAGGAGCTTCTCCACCCGGGCTTGCGCTTGCTCCAGCAAGGCGGTGCAACGGGAGCCGAGCTCGAGGCCTTCCTCGAAGAGGGCGATGGCGCGATCGAGCCCCACCTGGGAAGATTCGAGCTCCTGCACGATGCGCTCCAGCCTTTCCATGGCGGCTTCGAAATCCGGCTTCTCCGGTGTGCTCATGGCTTTAGGTCCGCTCCCTGCCCGGGCCTTCGACGCGCGCCGCGGCGGTGCCGTCGGCGAAGTGCAGGCGCAGCCGCTGCTGCGGGTGCGTCTGCGCCGCTCGCGGCACCACGGCGCCGCTGTCGGCGTCGACACAATAACTGTAGCCCCGCTGCAGGACGCCCTGGGGGCTCAAGGCCTGCAAGCGCGCCTGCACCAAGGCGAGGGCTCCGTTCCGCCGCTCGAGCAGCACGGCGAAACCGCGTTGCAGGCGCTCCTGCCGCCCGTCCAGGCCCTGCGCCGCCTCGGCGAGCAGGAGCCGCGGCCGCCGCAGCCCGTAGCTCCGCAAGCAGCGCTGCAGGCGCAGGCGCTCGACCTCGCTGCGCTTGCGCAAGCCCAGGGCCAACCGCCGCAGCCGCAGCTCCAGGTGCCGCTGCACCTCGTCACGGTGCGGCACCACCAACGCCGCCGCCGCGGTCGGGGTGGCGGCGCGGACATCGGCAACGAAGTCGGCGATGGTGGTGTCGCTCTCGTGGCCGACGGCGGCGACCACGGGCAGGCGCGAGCTGGCGATGGCCCGCGCCACACCCTCGTGGTTGAAGGCCTGCAGGTCTTCCAAGCTGCCGCCGCCGCGGCCGACGATGATCACGTCGGCAGCGGCAGTGCGGTTGAGGAAAGCGAGGGCGCGGACGATCTCGCTCGGGGCCTCGTCACCTTGCACCGCCACGGGGACGACGAAGATGCGCAGCAGGGGCCAGCGCGCCGACAACGTCGCCACCATGTCGCGCACGGCGGCGCCGGAAGGCGAGGTGACCAAGGCGACGCGGCGCGGCAGGCGCGGCAATGGCTTCTTGCGCTCCAGGTCGAAGAGACCCTCGCGCTGCAGCTTCTCTTTCAGCTGCCGGAAGGCGAGTTCCAGCGCTCCCTGCCCCACCGGCCACAGGCTGCGCACCTGCATCTGGAACTTTCCCTGCGGTGCATAGAGACCGAGACGCCCGCGGGCCCGGACGTGCAAGCCGTGCTCGGGGTCGAAGCGCAGGTTCGCGGCGTCGCTGCGGAAGAGCACGCAGCCGAGCTGCGCCGCCGCATCTTTCAAGGTGAAGTACCAGTGTCCCGACGCCTGCTGCCGGGCGTTGGAGATCTCCCCTTCCACTTCGATTTCGCCGAAGGCCTCTTCCAGCAGGCGTTTCACCTGAGCGTTGATTTCGCTCACGGTGTAGACCCGTGGTGTGGCGGCAAAGAGATCGGGTTGCATGCTCAACGACTCCAGCGCCGGCGCCAGGAGAGCGTGGTGTTGCGCATCAGCATCGCCACCGTCATCGGACCGACGCCGCCGGGCACCGGGGTGATCGCACCGGCCACGGCGGCGGCGGACTCGAAGTCCACGTCCCCCACCAGCTGTCGCGACGCGGTGCGGTGGATGCCCACGTCGACGACGACGGCGCCCGGCCGCAGCCACTCGCCGCGCACGAAGCCGGGGCTGCCGGCGGCGGCGACCAAGAGTTCGGCTTCCGCCACCAGCGCCGGCACCTCGCGGCTCTTCGTGTGCACCACGGTGACCGTGGCGTTGCCCACCACGGCGCGACGCAGCAGGAGAAGTGCCAGCGGCTTCCCCACCAGGCTACTGCGGCCGACGATCACGGTGCGGCGTCCCTCCAGGGGGATGTCGTTGCGGCTCAGGAGCTCCACCACACCGGCAGGCGTGCAAGGGTGGAAGCCGCTGTCGTCGTCGGCGACGAGCTTGCCCAGGTTCAGCGGATGCAGTCCGTCCACGTCCTTGGCGGGATCGAGACGCTGCAAGAGCGCGCGGGAATCGAGGCCGCGGGGCAAGGGCAGCTGCAGCAAGATCCCGTCCACGGCGGGATCGGCGTTCAAGCGGTCGAGGAGCGCGGACACCTCGGGGGCGCTCGCCGTCGCCGGGAGGGGACTGAAGAAGGAGCGGATGCCGCAGATTTCGCACGCCTTGAGCTTGTTGCGCACGTAGACCTGCGAGGCCGGATCGTCGCCGACCAGCACCGCCGCCAGACCGGGAGGCCGCGGCGCCTGGGCGCTCGCGATCTCGGCACGCAACTCTTGCAGCAGGGTGTCGGCCAGCTTGCGGCCGTCGAGAATGCGCGCGGTCATGGCCCTGCTCCTCGCGCCGGAACCCATCGACGGCGCTGGTGCAGCGGGCCCTGAGAAGAAGAACTCCCCGCCGCGCCGTGGATCGAGGCCTCTTTGAACCTGGCTCGCCAGGTGGGCACCGTCACGCCGCGTGCAGTCGCAACCCTTCCGGGCCAGGACATCCTGCGACGCTTCTGGTTCCCGTCATCGAGGTGTTGGCTCAAAAAATCGATCGACCCACCTGCTGAGCAGGGAATTCTTCTCGAGGCGAGTATAGCCAAGCGCCCGGCGGCGGAGCAAGCACGTCCTCGTCGGACCTCGCGATCGCAGTACGAGAACGGCTCACAAGGAACGGGCCAGCACCTCGGCCAGCGCATCCGCCTTCGCCGTGACGTCGTGCACCGTCTGCTCGTTCTGGCGCCGTTCCTTGAACAGCTCGTCGGCGATGTTGATCGCCGCCAGGATCGCCACCTTCGTGGACGACACCAGACTCTGATTCTGAGCGATCTCGCTCATCTTCGCGTCCACGTAGCTGGCCACGGTCTTGACGTAATCGGCATCGACGTCGGCGCGGATGTGATATTCGCTCCCGAAGATCTCCACCCGCGTGGTCTTCACACGTTCCATGCACGCTCCCCCGTGGGGGCCCGGAATCAGATCTCGAGCTCCTCGAACTTGGCCAGCATCGAGTCGATGCGGGTGCGGATCTCGTCGCGGTCGCGCTCGTAGCGCGCCCACTCCTTCTCCCGCTCCCGCAGCAGCCGGCCCTCGTTGACGAGCTCTTGCTTCTCCGCGCTCATCTCGTCGGCGCGACGTTCCAGATTGCGCTGGCTCTCCAGCAGCTGGGACGCTTCCTGCTCCAGACGCTTGTTGTCTTGCCGCAAGGTCGCGATGATTTCCGCCGCCTTCTGGATCCGCTCCTCGAGCCGCGCCAGACTCTCCAAGTGCTCCACCGCTTCATCTCCTCCCCAGCCCGGGTGCCTTCAGAGGGTGCGCAAGCGCACCCCGAGGCTCGCCTCCAGGCGCCGCACGATACCATCCATCCACGGCTCCACCATGTCGTCGAGGAGCGTGCGTTCGGGAGAGCGGAAGCGCAGCCGCAAACCCACGCTGCGCACGCCCTCGCCCAAGGACCGATCCTCGAAGACATCGAAGCAGTGTACCGATTCGAGCCACGCTCCCCCGGCCTCCACCGCCACACGCCGCACGTCCTCGTAGGCGACGTGACGCGGCAGCACCAGAGAGAGATCCCGTTTCACCGCCGGGAAGCGCGGAATGCCACGGAACGCACGGCGGGCAGGCAGGTGCTGTTCCAGCGCCGCGACGTCGAGCTCCAGGACGAACACCGGGATCTCCACGTCGAAGCTCTGCAGCACCTCCGCACGCACCCCGCCGCCTCCACCGATGACGCCGTAACTACCTGAAATCAAAAAACTTACGCCATCATCAAGGAACGGCTCAGTATAGCCACGGCTCCAGACCGTGTCAACGCCGAGATGCTCCAGCAGGGCCTCCGCATCGCCCTTGAGATCGAAGACATCGCACGGCCGCGCTGCCTCGCCCCAGCTCTCCGGGTGACTGGCACCGCAGGCGAGCAGCAACAAGCGCTCGGGCTCTTGGGGCAGGCCGTCGACATCGCCGGGCAGGTCGAGAAAAACGCGATCCACCGCCGCCAAACGCAGGCTGCTCGCCTCGCGATTCAGGTTGTGCCGCAGCACGCGCAGCATGCCGGGAAGCATGGTGGTGCGCATCGTGTCCAGGGTGGGGACGATGGGATTGCGCAGGCAAACCGCACGGCGGCGCACGTCGCCGGCGCCGAGACCGAGCCGTTCAGGATCGCGGCGTTCCATGAAGGCGCTGGTGCGCACCTCGAAGTAGCCGAGACCGACGACGAGCTGGCGCAGGCGCGCCAGCAGCGTTTGCCGCCGATGCGGGCGGGGCTGCAGAGCCGCCGGCGGCAGGGCATCGCTCGGGATGTTGTCGTAGCCGTGCATGCGCGCCACCTCTTCCACGAGGTCGATCTCCTCGTGCAGGTCGCGCCGGAAGGAGGGCACCTGGACATCGACGCTGCCGCCGCGCGCCACGGCGTCCAGGTGCAAGCGGCGCAACAGCGCCGCGCTCCGCTCCGCTTCCAAGGTCACGCCCACCACCAGGCTCGCCCGTTCGGCGCGCAGGCGCAAACGCCGCGGCGCCGGCTGGCGCGGGTAGATGTCTTCGCTCGCTTCCCGCACCTCGCCCCCCGCCACCTCGAGCAAGAGATGGGTGACCCGATCCATCACCCAGCGCACCGCCTCGATGTCGGTCTGGCGCTCGAAGCGGTAGGACGCATCGGTGTCGAGGCCGAGCCGGCGGCGGCCGCTGCGCACCAGATCGGGGCGGAAGTAAGCCGCCTCGAGGAAGAGATCCGCGGTCGAAGCGCGCACGGCGCTGCCGAGTCCGCCCATGATGCCGGCGAGGGCCACCGGGCCTTCGCCATCGGCGATGACGAGGATGTCTTCGAGGCGCCGCTCGACACCGTCGAGGGTCTGCAGCGTTTCCCCGGCGCGGCCACGACGCACCAGCAGACGGCCGCCGCGCAACGCCGCCAGGTCGAAGGCATGGATGGGCTGGCCGGTTTCGAAGAGAACGTAGTTGGTGACGTCGACGACGTTGTTGATCGGCTCGAGCCCGAGGGCGGCGATACGCTCCTGCAGCCAGGGCGGCGACGCCGCGATCTGGACGCCGCGGAGAGCGCGGCCGAAGTAGCGGCCGCAATCCTCGGGCGCCTCGATCTCGACGCGGAGCGGCGCGCGCTCGCGCCGCCGCGCCGGCTCCGCCCACACCGGCGGCAGGCGCAGGGGCTGCTCGTACAGCGCCGCCACCTCCCGTGCCACCCCGAGGAGTGCCAGGCAATCCGGCCGGTTGGGAGTGATCTCCGCCTCGAGGACGGCGCCCCGCGCCCCAGCGGTGAACGTCGCGCCGCTTGCCAGGGCTGCATCGAGCTCGAGAATGCCGTCCCGATCCTCGCCGAGCCCGAGCTCCCGGGCGGAGCAGATCATGCCTTCCGAGGTCTCGCCGCGGATCTTGGACTTGCGGATGCGTAGATCGCCGGCCAGACGCGCCCCCGGGCGCGCCACCGCCACGGTGAGACCGGGGCGCACGTTGGGGGCGCCGCAGACGATGGAGAGTTCCTCGTCCCCCACCGCGACCTGACACAAGGTCAGCTTGTCGGCGTTCGGATGTTTGCGGCACTCCAGCACCTTGCCGACGAAGACGCCCGCGAACCCCGGCGTGCCGAGATCCACGCTCTCGATCTTCGTGCCCAGCATGGTGAGGTCATGGGCGAGCACGTGAGGCTCGACGTCGAAGCGGACGTAATCGCGCAACCAGTCCAGGGGGACGCGCATGGGACTCCTCAGAACTGCGCCAGGAAGCGCACGTCGTTCTCCAGCAACAACCGCAGGTCATCGATGCCGTGGCGCAGCATGGCGATGCGGTCCACCCCCATGCCGAAGGCGAAGCCCGTGACCTGCTCCGGGTCGTAGCCAGCGGCACGGAAGACGTTGGGATGCACCATGCCGGCGCCCATGATCTCGATCCAGCCGGCGTTGCCGCAGAGCTTGCAGCCCTTGCCGCCGCAGGCGAAGCAGGTCATGTCCACGTCCACGCTGGGCTCGGTGAAGGGAAAGTAGTGCGGCTTGAAGCGGATGGCGGTGTCGGTGCCGAAGAGCAGGCGGGTGAAGTGAGCGATGGTGGCCTTCAAATCCACCATGGAAACCCGCTGGTCCACGTACAGACCCTCGACCTGATGGAACTCGGCGGCGTGAGTGGCATCGATCTGCTCGTTGCGGTAGACGCGGCCGGGGACGACGACGCGCACCGGCGGCGGCTGAGAGCGCATGATGCGCACCTGCATGGGCGAAGTCTGGGTGCGCAGCAGCACCCGATCGTTGACGTAGAAGGTGTCCTGCAGGTCCCGCGCCGGGTGGTTGGGCGGGAAGTTGAGGAAGTCGAAGTTGTAGGCCTCGAGCTCCACCTCCGGGCCCATGGCCACGGCGAAACCCAGGCCGGTGAAGATGGCCAGCATCTCGTCCAGGACCTGGGAGAGGACGTGGGGCCGGCCGACCCAGCGGCGGCGGCCTGGGAGCGTGACATCCACGGCGGCGGCGGCGACGGCTGGAGCCGCTGCGGACGCCGCTGCATCGTAGAGCCCCTGCAACTCGTTCTTGAGCGCATTGAGCCGCTGGCCGAGCTCGCGCCGCTCGGCGGCGGCGGCTTCGGGAAGGGCTGCGAAGAGCGCCGCCACCGTGCCGCGGCGGCCGAGCCAGCGCACGCGCCACGCCTCCAGCGCCTCGGCCGTCGAGGCCGCGGCGCTCTCGGCCAGCGCTGCCGCACGGGCCGCGACGATCCGCTCGCCCAGGGACTCGGGCCCAGTGCTCACGGTCTCAGCTCTGGGCCTGCTTGGCGGTCTCGACCAGCTTCTCGAAGGCCTCGGCGTCGTTCACGGCCATCTCGGCCAGGACTTTGCGGTTGACCTCGATGTTCGACTGCCGCAGGAGCCCCATGAAGGTGCTGTAGGAAAGACCGTGCTGGCGGGCAGCAGCGTTGATGCGCATGATCCACAGCTGGCGGAAGTCGCGCTTCCGCGCCCGGCGATCGCGGTAGGCGTAGTTGAGCCCGCGCTCCACCGCCTCCTTGGCGATGCGGTACAACCGGCTCTTGGCGCCGTAGTAGCCTTCGGCCTGCTTGAGGAGCTTGTGGTGGCGCGCCCGCGCCGCGACATTGTTGGTCGCACGTGGCATGTCTGCACTCCCGTAGAAACCAGGGACGCTAGTCGTTGAGAAGTGCCTTCAGCCGCTTCTCTTCCTCCGGCGCGATGAGCGACGAGCCGCGCAGCCGTCGCTTCTGCTTGCGCGACTTCGAGGCGAGCAAGTGGCTGTGATAGGCCTTCTTGCGTTTCAAGCGGCCGCTCGCCGTGCGGCGCACCCGCTTGGCGAGACCGCGATGGGTCTTCATTTTCGGCACCGCAGATCCTCCTCAGCCCTGCTCGGCTTCCGAGTCGGCATGCGCCACCTCGCTGGCGACGCGCTTGGACGCCTTGCCCTTGGCGGCGACGGGGGTGAGGAGCAGGACCATGTTCCGGCCCTCCTGCCGCGGCGGCGCCTCGACCTTGCCGAGCTCCGCCAGCTCGGTCGCCAACTGGTCGAGGAGATTGCGCCCCAGGTCGGTGTGGGCCATTTCCCGTCCGCGGAACATCAAGGTGACCTTTACCTTGTCGCCGTGGGAGAGGAACTCCTCGATGTGGCGCTTCTTGAAATCGTAGTCGTGGGTTTCGATCTTGGGCCGCATCTTGATCTCTTTCACCACGACTTGATGCTGACGTTTGCGAGCGACCTTGGCCTTCTTGGCCTGCTCGTACTTGTACTTCCCGAAGTCCATGATGCGACATACGGGTGGCCTGGACGTGGGCGAGACCTCCACGAGGTCGAGATTCAGCTCTCTCGCTTTCGTCAGAGCATCGCGCGTCGGCAGGACCCCGAGCTGCGTGCCGTCTTCGAGGACGACCCGCACCTCTCGCACGCCGATGCGCTCGTTCACGCGTGGCCCCCGGTCCCGGCGGGGAGCTTCGCGCTCTCGGATCATCGACCTCCCCTCGGGGGCGCGGCGCTCTCGCCGGCCCGAAAAAAAGTGAAGGGTGGCGAGGTGCCACCCAACCTGGCGCCAGGCCACGGCCTGTCGCGCGAGGAACCCGGCAGGCAGCTGCACGCGCCGCCGGGTGGAAGGTGACACCTTCACTTGCCCGGTTTTCGAACTGTGACGAATACCTTGGGGACCCCAGGGCTGTCAACCCCCGGCTGCCGCTGGCTCCTCCCAGGCGGCGACGTTGAGCCCCTCCGGACCGTCGGGTTAGGATGGGCCCCCGTGCTGGGAGGAGGTCCTGTGGCGCGACTCGACGCCGATCCGGAACGCAAGAACGACCCGCTCTACCGCCGCCGACACAGTTTGGCCCACGTGCTCGCCCAGGCCGTTCTGGAGTCACGCCCCGGCACCCAGCTCGGCTTCGGGCCGCCGGTGGACACGGGCTTCTACTACGACTTCCTCTTCCACGAACCGTTGGAGGAAGCGGAGCTGGGTGAGCTCGAGCGCCGCATGCGCAAGCTCCTCGCCGGCGGCGCGCGCTTCGAGCGCGAGGAGCACGATTTCGCCGCGGCGGTGCGCTTGCTGGAAGCGCAGGGACAGCCGTTCAAGGTGGAGTACGCCCGGGACCTGCACGACCGTCAGGGAGTGCAACGCTTCAGCTTCTACCGCAGCGGCGCCTTCGTGGACATGTGCGAGGGACCGCACGTGGAATCCACCCGCGACATCCCGCCGCAAACCTTCAAGCTCGACAGCGTGGCCGGGGCCTACTGGCGGGGCAGCGAGAAGAACCCGATGATGACGCGGATCTACGGCCTCGCCTTCATCACCAAGGAGGAGCTCGACGATTTCCTCCGCCGGCGCGAGCTGGCGCGGGAGCGCGACCACCGCAAGCTCGGGGCGGAGCTGGAGATCTTCATGCTCAGCGAGGACGTCGGGCGCGGCCTGCCCTTGTGGCTGCCGCACGGCACGGTGTTGCGCGACGAGCTGGAGGCCCTGGCGCGGGAGACGGAGTTCCGCGCCGGCTACCAGCGCGTGGCCACGCCGCATCTGGCCAAGGGGCGGCTCTACGAGATCAGCGGCCACTTGCCGTACTACGCCGCCTCCATGTTCCCGCCCATGCAGCTGGACGACGGGGAGTCCTTTTATCTCAAGCCCATGAACTGCCCGCACCACCACACCATCTTCGGAGTGCGGCCGCGCAGCTACCGCGAGCTACCGCTCCGCCTGGCGGAGTACGGCGACGTGTATCGCTACGAGAAGAGCGGGCAGCTGGCGGGCCTGCTGCGCGTGCGTGGCATGAGCATGAACGACGCGCACATCTACTGCACCCGCGAGCAGGTGCACGACGAGTTCCGCGCCGTCATCGAGATGCATCGCCATTACTATCAGATGTTCCGCCTCGAGGACTTCTGGATGCGCCTCTCCCTGCACTCGCCGGACCAAGAGAAGTTCGTCAGCGCCGAGGACCGCTGGGTGGCCGCCGAAGAGATGGTGCGCCAGGTGCTGCGCGAGCTGGACCTCCCCTACCAGGAACACGTGGGGGAAGCGGCTTTCTATGGACCCAAGGTGGATTACCAGGTGACCAACGTCATCGGGCGGGAGGAAACCGCCAGCACCGGACAGCTGGACTTCGTCGGCGGCGAGCGCTTCCAGCTCGAATACGTGGCTGCCGACGGTTCGCGGCAACGGCCGTGGATCATCCATCGCGCCCCGCTCGGGACGCACGAGCGCTTCGTGGCTTTCCTCCTCGAGCATCTGGGGGGCGCCTTCCCTACCTGGATGGCCCCGGTGCAGGTGGCGATCATTCCGGTCTCGGTGGGCGAGGCGTTCCTCGATTTCGGCCGCCGCCTGCAGCGCTTGCTCCACGACGACCTGTTCCGCGTCCGCCTCGACGACGGCACGGAGAGCTTCGGGAAGAAGATCCGCAGCGCCGAGACGCAGAAGATTCCGAACCTGTTCATCGTCGGCCAGAAAGAGATGGAGGCCGACGCTGTCACCTGGCGCCGCCATGGCCACAAGCAGCCCCAGCCGTTCGTGGCGTGGAACGCGGCCCTGGAAGGGCTGCGCGCCCTGCGGCGCCAGCGTCTCATGGACAATTTCCCCGATGTCGCGGTCCCGGTCTGGTCCGGAAGGGAGTCGACATGACACTCGCACGCACTCTCCGAGCGGCCCTCGTTGCCGCCAGGTTTCTCCTTGTGGTCGCCGCATGCGTCCCGGGGCTTGCAGCCGGGGCCGAACCAGCCCAGGGGCTCACCGTGCTGGAGGGCGGTCGCTTCACCGGCCCGCTGGCCTTGACCCACGCCGGCGTCGGCACGCCGCCCGAGCGCGGCGACGGGGCACAGGCCGCGGCGGACTCGGCGATGGCGGCCTTGCGCGCCGGCGCCCCGGCTCTCGATGCGGCCATCGCCGGCACCGTCGAGATGGAGGACGATCCGCGCTACAACGCCGGCACGGGCGCCAACATCCGCCTCGACGGCAAGACGATTCAGATGGACGCCTCCCTGATGACGAGCGAGGGGCGCTTCGCCGCCGTTGCTGTCATCGAACGCGTGCGCAATCCCATTCGTGTGGTGCGGGCCGTTCTCGACACACCACACCTGCTGCTCGCCGGCGAGGGTGCGACACGTTTCGCCCACCGCATGGGCTTCGAAGACGTCGTGCCCACCTGCCCCGAGGCGGAGGCCAAATACGCCAAGCGACTGGCGCAAGTACGGGAAGCCCTGGGACGTCCGGGGAGCGGCGAGTTCGACTGGCCGGCGCACTGGAACTTCCCGAACCCGCTGCCCGAGGCACTGCGCGACCTGACGCACGAAGGCGATACCGTCGGTACGGTGACGCGCGACGCCAAGGGACAGTACGCCGCGACCCTCTCCACCGGCGGGACGTCGATCACTCTGTACGGCCGGGTCGGCGATGTCCCCGTCTATGGTGCGGGTTTGTTCGCCGGCCCGGATGGCGCCGTGGCCTGCACGGGGCAAGGCGAGGACATCATCCGCCAGGCCATGGCACGCAGCGTGTACACGAGCTTGTCCCAGGGCACGTCAGCTCGCGCTGCCGTCGAGCGCGCGGTCCGCGCCTTTCCAGCGAGCAGCGACCTGGGTGTCATCGCACTCGGTCGCGACGGCTGGGGCGTCGCTGCGAATCGCCCCATGGCCTTCGGCCTCGCGGGTCCCGATCGAGGCCTGCAGACACGGGCCAAGTGAAGAGGCTTCGGTTCCCATGGGGACTCGCGTGCAGCTCCTCGCGCTGCGCTCCGAGTTCGCACCGTTTCGAGTCGCCGCACCTGAGGGCGGACGGCCCGAAATTGACCTCGTAACGAGTCCGCTCGGAAAGCTCTCAGCGGGTGTCTACGTGGTACGGCTGGCGACGGATTCCGGCGTCCAGGGGCGCAAGATCGTGCTCGTAGATTGATTCGACAGCGAGCGAGTAAAAGCGACGGCCCGCGTGGGTCCGCGGGCCGCCAGGATCTGGTGGGCGATAGAGGATTTGAACCTCTGACCTCTTGCGTGTCGAGCAAGCGCTCTAGCCAACTGAGCTAATCGCCCCTCGAGCCATAGGTTCCCTGTCGGGGGCAGGGTTGTCAAGAGAGCGGTGCGAGCGCGCCGCCCGCTGAGTTCTGCCAAGGCGTCGGTCCGGCTTCGAGCCGTCAGCGGTCGCGCTCGGGCGGGTACTGCGCGCGCACCCAGGCCTGCGCGCCTGGGCCGTCCCGCACGATCCCCTCCAGCTGTGCATCGACCAGAGCGCGCAGGATCTCACCGAGTCGTGGCCCGGGCAGGTAACCGAGCGCCTGCAGCTCATGGCCCGAGAGCAGCGGCCGCACCGGGATGCCTTCCTCGGCAATGGCCTGCAACTCGCGCCGGCAGAACTCCCAGGAAGACAGATCGCCGCGGGAGGAAAGGGCATCGAGACGGTGCAATGCGAGGAGACGGTCGAAGCCCTCCTGGAGAACGAAGCGTCGCAGCGTGCTCTTTCGCATCTGCTCCACGTCGAGGAAGCGCAGATGCTGGCCCACGAGCATCGACACCGTCTCCTGGGTGCGTGAGGGAATCGCCAACCGTTGCATGAGTGCCGAGGCAATCTCCTGACCTCGCCTCTCATGCCCATAGAAGGTGACGCTCTCACCGCGCAGGCGCCGCGAGTCCGGCTTGCCGGCGTCGTGGAGCAGGACGCCGAGCGCGAGCGCCCGGTCGCCGTCGGGCGGGACCGACTCGGCCATGAGCGACAACATGCGCAGCGTATGCACCCACACGTCGCCTTCCGGGTGATGGCGAGGCGATTGCTCACAGCCCTGCAGACGCACGAGCTCGGGAGCGAAGCGCTCGAGAAGTCCGGTCTCCAAGAGCAAAGTCATCGCGCGCTCGGGCTGCGGGCCTGTCAGCATCTGCAGGAATTCCTCGCCGATCCGTTCCGCCGCCACTAGGCGCAGGCGCTCCGCGTTGTTCTCCAGCGCCCGCCGCGTCTCGGGCTCCAGGTCCAGGGCGAAGCGACAAGCGAAACGGACGGCGCGCATGAGGCGGAGGGCATCCTCGCGCAGACGCGCCTCCGGATCCCCGACACAGCGCAACAGCCGTCGGCGGAGATCCTCTTGGCCGCCGACGAAATCCAGGATGCGATCGGTGAGAGGATCCAGGAAGAGAGCATTGATGGTGAAATCACGGCGCAGAGCGTCGGCGCGCGCATCCGCCGGCGCGATGTGCTCCGGATGCCGGCCGTCGCGGTAGTCGCCTTCGCTCCGGAAGGTGGCCACCTCGATCCAGACGTCGCTGCACCGCACCTGCAAGACGTTGAAGCTGCGCCCGACCTCGCGGCTGGCGTCGAAGAGTGGGGCTGCCTCGGCTGGCAAGGCCGCGGTCGCGACGTCGTAATCGCCGGGGTCAAGGCCGAGCAGTCGGTCGCGCACGCAACCACCGACCCAGTAGGTTTCGAAGCCGGCCTTCTGGAGCCGGCGCACGACCTCCAAGGCTGCTGCGTACACTCCTGGCCTCCCGTTCGGTCGTGACAACCCAACCGCCAATCCTAGGGTAGCGGCGCAACCGGCAATCCATCGTGGCGGCGCAACGCCCGTCGATCGCGCCGGTGACGACCATCCATCGAGGGCGCTGGGCGGATCGGCAAGGGTCGCTGCCCCGGGCACCGGCAGGTCGTGGAGATCATACAAAGCCGCGCGCAGAGAACCTCGAACCCCCTGCCTGGCCCGAGCCCTGCGGTGGATGGGTCCCAGACGGCTCGGGCCCACCTTCAGGGGGTCGCCCGCTGCGGACTCCCCAGGCCTCCACGGGCCCGATCATTTCATGAGCAGGAAGGTGCGAGCTGGCTCGCCTCTGGCCAGACCGAAACCCAGTCCCGGCCGTCTGACGCGGCACCCCCAGCGGGAAGCCCGGAAGCGTGCGACGACGAGGCGAGCCTGACCCTTCGTCGCCGCCGGCGGCCGGTCGACGCCGGGGCCTGGACCGCCTCAGGCGCCGGGGCAATCGTCCATCGCCACGGGCGGACGCCATCTCCCAGCCTGGCATGTCGCTCGCATCGTGCGGGAGCGCGAGCAACGATGAGTTCCGTCTGGACCGGAGGATGGGGATGGAGACGCTGAACGACGTGGCCCCCGTGCTGAGCGCCCTCGCCGCGGTCCTCGGCTGCGCCGGTCTCGTACTCGGCTGCGCGCTCCTCCGGCGTCTCAACCGCTTTGCCCAGCCCTACGAGGCGTTGTTGCAGGCGGCCCAGTCCAGCGACACGAATGCGCTCCTGCAGGCCCAGATCCAGGGCGTGGAGAACAACAAGCGCCGCATCGAGGAGACCCTCACCTATGTGCGCCGTCTGCGCTCGCAGGCGATGAACGCCATCCAAGGCGTGGGCTTCAAGCGCTACGACGCCTTCGACGACATTCGGGGGCAGCAGAGCTTTTCGCTCTGCCTTCTGGACGCACACTTCAATGGCGTCATGATCACGAGCATCGCCGGCCGCAACGATTCGCGCGCCTACGCCAAGCCCATCCGCTCCGGCAAGTGCGAGATGGTGATCTCCGAGGAAGAAGCTCAGGTCCTCGACATCGCCAAGGAGAGCCTCAGCGAGGTGCACGAGCCCGTCGTCGCCGGCGTCTGAGGCCCCCGCCGCCGCGACAAACCGTTTCCCTTTTGCATGACCTGGCGCACAGCCGTGCCGCGGGCGGTGCCGTCGGCGCCCGTGCCGGGCGGCGCGTATCGACGCACGCCACGCCGTGCGGCGAACCGCCAGCTTGTGAGCATCGCGCCACCCCCCTACAATGCAGTTCCTACGAACAGCGACCGCTCGCGCCGCGGCCGCGGTCCAGGGCAAAGGCAGGCAGGACATGGGCCTCGAGGCACATCGCGCCGCGGCGCCGTCGGCGGTGGACGTGTTCGTCGTCACCTGCTCGGATACGCGCGACGAGGCGAGCGACACCACGGGGGCGCAGATCCGCGACGCCCTGGAAGCCGCCGGTCACCGGGTCGTCGGTTCCTGCATCTGGCGCGAGGACGCCCAACCTCTGAAGCGCGGTCTGAAGGATCTCCTCGACGCCGGTGGTTTCGACGCCCTCATCGTCAACGGCGGCACCGGCATCGCGCCCCGTGACCGGGCGTACGACGTGTTGTCGCGGCTCTACGAACGAGAGATCCCGGGCTTCGGCGAATTCTTCCGCGCCCTTTCTTACGGGGAGATCCGCAGCGCCGCCATGCTCTCCCGGGCTTCCGCGGGCATCGTGCGCGGCAAGCTGGTCTTCTCCATCCCCGGTTCACCTGGCGCAGCACGACTGGCGCTGGAGAAGCTCATCCTCCCCGAACTCGGCCACCTGGTCGGGGAACTGCGCCGCGACGCTCCACCGGAGCGTGCCTCCTGAACTTGCGCCCTCCCGAGCCCGCACGCGCGCCTCCGGACTCGACGCCGCCGGAGGAGACCGCCGAGACCCAAGACTGGCGCCGGACACTTTTCGTGATGTGGGGAGTGCAACTCCTCGTCGTCGCCGGCATGGGGCTCATCCTGCCTTTCCTGCCGCTCCTCGTTCGCTCCTATGGCGTCGATGACCCGGCAAGTGTGCAGCGCTGGAGCGGGGCGATTTTCTCGGGGCCGTTCCTCTGCGCCGCGCTGATGACACCGGTCTGGGGTTGGGTCGGCGATCGCGTCGGCCGCAAGCTCATGGTGGTGCGTTCCCTCGTCGGCCTGTCGGCGGCGCTCTTCCTCATGTCCTTCGCCCGGAGCCCAGGCCAGCTGCTCCTGCTGCGCTTCCTACAGGGCACGGTGTCGGGATTCATCCCCGCCGCCATCGCCTTGGTCTCCGCCACTGCCCCGCGGGAGCAGCAGGGCTACGCTCTCGGCACGCTCTCCTCGGCGCAAGCGGCAGGAGTCGTCGTCGGTCCCCTCGTCGGCGGTGTCCTCGCCGACGTCATCGGCTTCCGCGCCCTGTTCTATGTCACCGCCGCCGTGGAGTTTTCGGCTGCGCTCGCCGTGTGGCGCCTGGTTGCGGCGCCGCACTCTCGCCGCAGGCGGCGGCGTTCCTCGTCCCTGAAGCGCAACGCCGCCTTTGCCCGGCGCCATCCCCTGCCGGTCAGTCTCCTCGGACTCTTCTGTACCCAGTTCGCCTTGCTGCTGGTGCAACCGTTCTTCGCCCTCTTCGTCGAATCCCTGGGTGTGCCCGAGGCGCGGCTCTCCAGCACCACGGGAATCCTGTTCGGGAGCACCGGAGCGGCCATGGGCGTGGCGGCGCCTTTCTGGGGCCGCGCCGGTGATCGCTTCGGCCGCCGTCGTGCTCTCGTGCTGGCCTGCGGCGGCGCTGCCGTCGTCTTTCTCCTGCAAGCCTCAGCCCGGAGCGTGCACACGCTCTTGGTGTTCCGACTCCTGCAGGGATTGTTCGCCGCCGCCATGCTGCCGGCGTTCTACGCCGTCATCGCCCAGGCCACGCCCGAACGCCGCCGGGCCGGCATGATGGCTTTCGGGTCGAGCGCCACACTCCTCGGCGGCGTGGTGGGGCCGCTCGCCGGCGGCGCTCTCGCCGCCCGCTTTGGCATGCGCGCCGCCTTCGGCATCGGCGCAGCGCTGCTGGCGCTCAACGTCCTCAACGCCTGGCGACTGCCCAGCGACGGCGTGGCGCGCGCTCCCCGGGCCCGGAGGAGTTGGGAGCTGCCGTCGCACTGACGCTGCCCGCCGGCGCACGCCTCTCGTCGATGGCGCAGAACCCGCGAGCCCGGTTTGCAGGACGGCGGCGCAAGAAAGACGCGCAGGCGACGGAGGCGGCGGCTCAGGTGGCAGGAAAGAGACGCACGAAACGCGGGTGGGAGTGCAGGCTGGCGAGATCGGGGTCGCGGCGCGGCCAATCGGAGATGTAGGTCGGCATGTGGCGCACCGCCGCCTCGAGATGGTCGAGAGCCACCTCCTCGCGTCCCGCCAGAGCCAAGGCGCAGGCAGCGTTGTAACGAATGCGACCGTCGTCGGGAGCGAGAGCGATGGCGCGGTCGATCTGCGCCAGCCCCGCCTCGATCTCGCCCAGGCGCACCAGGATCCCCGCCAAAATGGCGCGCGGATGCACGGAATCGGGGGCTCGACGCACGAGGTCGAGGAGCCGCTCGCGCAGCAGGCGCACGAGTCGTTCCGACTCGGCGGTCTTCCCCTGCATGTCGTAGCCGTTGCTCAGATAGACAGCACCCATGTAGAGATCGGGACGGCGGGCGACGAGCCGTTCCAGGACCGGCACGGCTCTTTCGGGCTGGCCGAGGGTGAGGTAGCACCATCCCACCCATTCCAGGGTCTCACCATCCTCGTTCGTCGCCAGCACCTTCTCCAGCACCTGCAGCATCTCCTGCACCTTGCCTTGCAGGCGCAGCACCATGGATTCGACCCGATGCGCATCGGGCAAGCCCGGTTCGAGCTCCAAGGCGCGCCGCGCGCAAGCCAGCGCCGGTTCCGCCATCTCCATCCCGGCCCACCAGCGCAGGCTGCGCAGCGCCAAGCACTCCCCGAGCGCGGCGTGGGCCAGTGCGAAGCCGGGATCCAGGTCGAGGGCCTGGCGCAGCAGCTCTGCGGCGCGCAGGTTCTCCTCCTTGGAGCGATCGGCCAGCTCCCGCGCTTTCAAGTAGAGCGTGTAGGCCTCGGTGTTCCGTGTCGGCGCCCGCCGTAGCATCTCGCGCTCCTCCGGCGCCAGCGCGAGCTGGAGTGCTTGGGTGATCTCCGCCGACACCTCCGCTTGCACTTCGAAGAGATCCTCGAGGGTGCGATCGAAGCGACCGCCCCAGAGCACGTGCCCGTCGCTGGCGCGGACGAGCTGGGCGCTGATGCGGGCTCGGTTCCCATGCCGACGGACGCTGCCCAAGAGGACGAAGTCGACGCCGAGCTCGCGGGCGAGGGTGCGCGGTGGCACATTGCGCTCGCTGTACGGGGCGACATCGGCGCGGGAGGGAACGTGCAAACCCTCGACGCGGCTCAGATCGACGATGAGATCCTCCGCCAGCCCCGCGGCGAGGTAGGCATCGTCGGGATCGGCGCTCAACACCTCGAAGCGCAGCACCGCCAAGCCCGGGGCGCGCCGTGCTTCCGGCTCCGCCAGCGCCTGCGGCTCCCGCACCGCCGCGCTCGACGACAGCCCCTTGCCGCAGCAGGCCAGGTCCGCGAGCAGCTCCTCGGCGCGACTGTAACGATGGGCGGCTTCCTTGCGCAGGAGCTTGAGCACCAGGTGCTCCAGATCGGGATCGATCTCGGGCCGCAGCGTGCTGGGGCGCGCCGGCTCGTGCTGCAACACGCGCTGCAGCACGCCTTGCTGATCGGCGGCGTCGAAGGGCCACACACCAGTGAGCGCCCGGTAGAGGATGACCCCGAGGGCCCAGAGATCGGCGCGGTTGTCCGGCGGCGCCCCCCGCACCTGCTCCGGGCTCATGGTGCGCGGCGTGCCCACCGTAGCCCCCGGCGTGGTCAGGCCCGGCAGCGAGCGGACGGTGGCGACGCCGAAATCGAGGATCTTGGCCCCCCGCGCGGTGAGCATGATGTTGGAGGGTTTGAGATCGCGGTGCACGATGCCGAGGGCATGCACCTCGGCCAGCGCGTCGGCCACCTGCGTGGCCAGGGACACGGCGTCGGCCACGGGCATGACGCCGCGCTCTAGCCGTTGCGCCAGGGTTTCACCCTCCAGGCGCTGCATGACGATGTACGGCTGACCGGCGGCGAGTCCCGCTTCATACACCGTCACCACGGCAGGGTGATCGACGCTGGCGGCAGCCTGGGCTTCCCGCAGCATGCGCTGCACCGCTTCGGCCTCTTCCGCCAGATGCGCCGGCAGCAACTTCACCGCCACTTGCCGCGGCAGCTGTGTGTCCTCCGCCAGCCACACTTCGCCCATGGCCCCGCGTCCCAAGGGTTCGAGCAAGCGATAGTGCGAGATCACCCGGGGAGGGATGGAGGAGGTGGTCATGCCCAAGGCCCGGTCTGGCGGCGGCGGCGGTGGCGGATGAAGTCCACCAGGACGTACTCGTCCAGGTTCTGCAGCGAAGCGAGGTAGGCGCGCCCATGGTTGAGCTCGGTGAGACGCTCGACGAAGCGCTGCAGGTACGGATCGCGGGCGACCATGAAAGTGGTGATGGGGATGCGCTGCCGGCGCAGGATGACGGCCTCGTCCAAGGTGCGATGCACGATGCGTGGATCCAGGCCGAAGGAGTTCTTGTAGAGGCCCCCTTCCTCACGGATGCAGCTGGGCTTGCCGTCGGTGATCAGGAGGACCTGCTTGTTGGCGTGCTTGCGCCGGCCGAGGAGGCGGCGGGCGAGCTGCAGCGCCGCTTGCGTGTTGGTGTGGTACGGCCCCACCTGCACGTAGGGCAGCTCCGCGAGCGGGACGCTGCGTGCCTCGTCGCCGAAGAGAACGAGGTCCAGGGAATCCTTGGGGTATTGGGTCAAGATGAGCTCGGTGAGCGCGAGGGCCACCCGCTTCGCCGGGGTGATGCGGTCCTCGCCGTATAGGATCATGCTGTGGCTGATGTCGAGGAGCAGCACCGAGGCGCAGGAGGTGCGGAGCTCGGTCTCGTGCACCTCCAGATCGCCTTCCTGCAGCTGCAGCTCCTCGCCGGCACTACGGCGCATGGCGTTCTTGAGCGCCGCCTTGAAGTCGACGCGATCCAGGTCATCGCCGAAGGTGAATGGCTGCGTCTCCGGCAGCGCCTCGCTGCCGGCGCCCTCCCGCGGCACCGGATGCTGGCCGCTGCCGCGCCCACGCATGTGGCCCCAGATGTGCTCGAGGGCGCCGCGGCGGAGATCGCGCTCCCCCCGCGGCGTGAGCTCCAGGCGGCCGCCGGCGTCGCGCACCAGCTCCTGCTCTTCGAGGCGCTGGGCGAAGCGCTCGAGGTCGAGACTCGGATCGAGGTGGCCTTCCGCCTGCAGCTCGCGCAGGATCTGCAGCGCCGCTTCCACGTCACCGGCCTGCTGCACCACCAGGTACTGAAACAACCGCTGCAGGCCGACGTGCTGGTGCAGGTCCTGCCAGAGAGCCTCGTCCCAGGCGAAGTAATGCACTCGCACCGGTCACGCTCCCTTACTGCAGCGTCTGCACCCGACGGACTCAGGAGTTCCCAGGCTCGGTCGCGCCTTGGCGTTGGATGGAGGGCGGCGCCTGCGGGCTCAACCGCGCCTCATCCCATCGAACATACGCAGCAGCATGTCGCTGTAGAAGGTGCTGCGCTCGACGCTTTCCTTGGCCACGAAGGAGTTCTGGTACAGGCCCTCGAGGACGAACTCCATGACCCCCGGCAGGGCGCTCTCGTCCGCGAGCCGCAGGTAGCGCCCGGCCACGTCTTCGAGCCCGTCCACCTGACGCAGCGCCGCGGCGTACTCGGCCTCGCGCATGGAATCGGAGAGCTCCAGGCGCTTGCCGCCGGAGAACCAGCCGACGATGCGGTCGTAGACGGTGCTCCGCTCCTTCGCCGCCGCCTCGTCCTCCGGAGCCTGGCGTCGCGCTGCCCCGCCCTCGTGACCGCCGCGCCCTGCCGAGCCGCGTTCCTCCGCGCCACCGCCAGCCGTGCGCCGCCGCGCCCCCTCGCGGGCCACCGGCGGGAAATGGCGGGCGAAGACCGTTTTCACCGCTTGGCCGATGAGGTGCCGCGCCACCGCGTCGGGACCCTGTTGCTCTCCTTCGTAGACCAGCTCGATCTTGCCGGAAAGCGCCGGCACCATGGCCTGCAGATCCAGGATGCGCGGCCGCACCGGCTCCTCTCCCGTCGCCAAGGCGCGGCGCTCCAAATTGGAGAGCAGATTCTCGTAGGCGGCGATGGAAACCCGCGCCGACACCCCGCTCGACTGGTCGACGAACTCGCTACGCCTCGCCTCGAAGGCCACCTGCTCGACGATCTCCCGGAAATAGTCCGGCACCTGGAAGGCGATGCCGCGCTCCGTCCAGGCTTCCTGATCGGTGATGCGGATGGCATCCGCCAAGTTCTGCGGGTAGTGGGTCAGGATCTGGGAGGCGATGCGATCCTTGAGGGGCGTGATGATGTTGCCCCGGTTGGTGTAGTCCTCGGGATTGGCGGCGAACACCATGAGGACGTCGATCCCCAAGCGCACGGGGAAGCCGCGAATCTGGAAGTCCTTCTCCTCCATGATGTTGAGCAGGCCCACCTGGATGCGCGGTTGCAGGTCCGGCAGCTCGTTGAGGGCGAAGATGCCGCGGTGCGTGCGCGGCACGATACCGAAGTGGATGACTTCCTCGTCGGCGAAGGTGAGCCGATCGCGGGCTGCCTTGATGGGATCGATGTCGCCGATCAGATCGGCGATGGTCACGTCCGGTGTCGCCAGCTTTTCGTGGTAGCGCTCGTCACGGTGCATCCAGGCGAGGGGCAGTTCGTCGCCGGCCTCGGCCGCCAGGCGCCGGCAGCGCTTGCAGAGGGGGGCATAGGGATCGTCGTTGATCTGGCAGCCCGCCACCGCCGGAACCCACTCGTCGAGCAGCTCGGTCAGCTGCCGCAGCAGTCGCGTCTTCGCCTGGCCGCGCAGCCCGAGGAGGAGGAAATCGTGCTTGGCGAAGAGGGCATTCTCGAGCTGCGGGATGACGGTGTGCTCGTACCCGATGATGCCGGTGAAGACGGGCTCGCCGGCGCTCTTCCGGCGCCTGAGGTTGCGCCGGAGCTCTTCCTTCACCGGCAACGGCCGGATCCCGGCAGAGCGGAGGGAACCCAGCGTCTGCAGTGTAGGTTGCGCTGCCATCGGAGCCTTCCGCTGCCGCCGGCGGCATCGGGACTCTCCCGACGTCGTGGCGCGCCTGCCGGCGACAGGCGCCCGCCGGCCTTCGAGAAAGGGTACGACGAGAAGCGGCAGCTGGCGAGGGCCGGCGCGCAGCCGCCACGGCACTCAGAAGCCCACGCCGACGCCGAAGGTCACCACTGGGTCCCAGTCGTCGTAGGGGGAGTTCTCGTCCTGCAGCACGTCGACCAGCACCTCGACGTAGCCCCAGGTGTTGGGAGCGATCCTCTTCATGAAACCGCCGCCGAGGAGAACGAAGGGCACGGTCTCCCTGCTGGAGGTGGTGCGGCTGGTGAAGATCTCGTAGTTGATCGCCTGGAATTCGGCGTGGGCATAGAGCTGCGGGACGAGGCGATAGCGTCCGAAGACGCTGCCACCCCAGTTGTGCGCCGACTGGTCGAAGTCGTCGTAGTGCACGTACTCGTAGCCGATCTTGGCGCCGGCGGAGAGCTTCGGGGTGATCTTGTAGCCCACCATCGGGGCGATGCCGATGCTGCTGGGGTCGCCGAAGGAAAGGGTCAACTGGCCACCGAAGTAGATCCGGTCCTTCAGACTCTTCGAACCGGTGGCTGCCGGGGCTGCGGGCGGCGGCTGGGTGGGGGCCGTCGCCGCCGCGGCAGGCGCCGGCGTGGCTGCCGGCGGCGGAACGACCACGCTGTCCGGCGGCGCGGCGGCGCTGTCCGGCGCGGCGCCGGTCTGTCCCCAGGCGGCAGCCGCCGAGAAGACCCACAAGAAGCACGAAAAAGCGCAGAGCATCGACTTCATCACCAGCTCCTTGATTGGACACCTGACGCCACCACGTTCGCCGGCGCCTGGCACGACGAGGTGGAGATCCTACTCCGACTATTCCCGACGTCTCGCTGCCACCCGGCGCGCGACGACGGCCCGCTCCTGCAGCGCCGCCGCATTCGGGGCGCCGGCGGCGCGGGCCTGCGCCGCCGCCGCTTCCAAGGCGGCGGGATCCAGGCCATCGAGGGGCGTGGCGCGGTCGCAGAGCACGGTGACGAACCCGGGGCGCACCTGGACGAAGCCGCCCTCGAGGAAGAAGCGCTGCAGCTCGCCGCCGCGGCTCAAACGCAGCTCGCCGACACCGAGCGCGCCGAGGAAGCGCACGTGCCGCGGCAGGATCCCCATCTCGCCATCGTGCGCTGGGACGACGACGAGATCGGCCACGCCGTCGAACACCGGGCTCTCCGGCGTCACGACCCGCACGCGCAATGGTTCCGCCATGTGCTGCTCCATCTACAGGCGCCGCGGCCCGGCGCAGGCGCGGCGACCGCGGCCGGCGCGACTGGGGCTCGTTCGCTAGACCTTGGCACCCATCTGCTTCGCCTTTTCCACTGCGTCCTCGATGGTCCCGACGTACATGAAAGCCCCCTCGGGCAGATGGTCGTGATCGCCTGCCGCCACCTGCTTGAACGAACGGATGGCGTCTTCCCGCTTCACATAGATGCCCTTGAAGCCGGTGAAGGTCTCGGCGACATGGAAGGGCTGGGACAGGAAGCGCTCGATCTTGCGGGCCCGCGCCACCAGCAATTTGTCGTCCTCCGAGAGCTCGTCCATCCCGAGGATGGCGATGATGTCCTGCAGGTCCTTGTAGCGCTGCAGAATGCGCTGCACCTCCCGGGCCACTTGGTAATGTTCGTCCCCGACGTAGTGAGGATCCATGAGGCGCGAGGTCGATTCCAGGGGATCCACCGCCGGATAGATCCCCTTCTCGGCGATGGCCCGCGACAGGTTGGTGGTGGAGTCCAGGTGCGTGAACGCTGTCGCCGGGGCCGGATCGGTGTAGTCGTCGGCAGGGACATAAATGGCCTGGATGGAGGTCACCGAACCGTGTTGGGTGGAGGTGATGCGTTCCTGGAGTTCCCCCATTTCCGTCGACAGGGTCGGCTGGTAACCCACGGCGGAAGGCATGCGGCCGAGAAGCGCCGAGACCTCCGAGCCCGCTTGGGTGAAGCGGAAGATGTTGTCGATGAAGAGCAAGATGTCGGCGCCGCTCTCGTCGCGGAAGTACTCGGCCATCGTGAGAGCCGAGAGGCCGACGCGCAACCTGGCCCCGGGCGGTTCGTTCATCTGGCCGAAGACGAGCACGGTGCGATCGATGACGCCGGATTCCTGCATTTCCAGCCACAGGTCGTTGCCCTCGCGGGTGCGCTCGCCGACGCCAGCGAAGACGGAGAAGCCGCCGTGCACCTGGGCGATGTTGTGGATGAGCTCTTGGATGATGACGGTCTTGCCGACACCGGCGCCGCCGAAAAGCCCGGTCTTGCCGCCCTTCACGTACGGCGCCAGCAGGTCCACGACCTTGATCCCGGTCTCGAAGATCTCGGTCTTGGGCTCCAGCTCGCTGAACTCCGGGGGCTCGTGGTGGATCGGCCGGCGCTCCCGCACCTCCACCGGTCCCTTCTTGTCCACTGGCTCGCCCACCAGGTTGAAGACGCGACCCAAGGTGGTCTCCCCCACCGGCACGGTGATGGGGCCCCCCATGTCCACGATGGGCATGCCGCGGCGCAGGCCATCGGTGGAGCCCAGCGCCACGGCGCGCACTTTCCTCCCACCCAGGTGCTGCTGCACCTCGCACCAGAGCGTGCTGCGCTGGCCTTGGCGCTCCACCTCGGCCTGGAGCGCGTTGTAGATCGACGGCAGCTCCGCCTCGGGGAACTGTGCGTCCAGCGTCGACCCGATCACTTGCACGATCTTGCCTGTCGCCATCGTCTTGCCTCACCCGTCCTGGGGTTGCAGGCGGCGGACGCTACTGGAGCGCCTCGACCCCGCCCATGATCTCGGAGATCTCGTTGGTGATCTGTCCCTGCCGCGCCCGGTTGTACATCCGCGTCAGCGTCTTGATCATCGTTTCCGCGTTGTCCGTGGCATTCTTCATCGCCACCATGCGCGCCCGCTGCTCCCCCACCGCGGTCTCGAGGAACAACTGGTAGAGCGTGGTCTTGAAGACCGCCGGCAGCAGTCGCTGCAGCAGCTCGGCGGCCGCGGGGGAGAAGAGGACCTCGCCACCCGCGACACTCGCGGCCGGCGCCGCCGGCGGCGGCGTCATGGGCAGCAGCACGTCCAGCTGCGGGCGTTGGACGGCGGCGGAAACGTAACGCTGGTACACCACGGCGACACGATCGGTGCGCTGGCTGGTGTAGGCGGCGAGGAGTGTTTCCGCCAGTGTCTCGACGTCGGTGTAGCGCGGCTTGTCGCCGAAGGCGGTGTAGCCCGCGGCGATCGCGGCGCCGCGGAACTTGAAGAAGCCGATCCCCTTCTTGCCGGCGACGTGCAGATCCAGCGTCATCCCGGCCGCCGCTATCTCCGCGGCGTAATCCCGCGCCGTGCGGCAGAGATGGGTATTGAAGCCGCCGCACAGACCGCGATTCGAGGTCAACACCAGGAGGGTGGCGCGGCGCGCCGGCTCGCGCTTCTCCAGGAGCGGGTGCTCCACCCCGAGATCCGCCCGCGACAGTTCCCTCACCACTTCCTGCATGGTTTCGTAGTAGGGCCTGGAACCTTCGAAGCGGACGAAGGACTGGCGGAACTTGGCAGTGGAGACGAGCTCCATGGTGCGGGTGATCTTGCGCGTGTTCGTCACCACCCGCCGGCGCCGGAGGATCGCCTTCGCCTTCGCCATCGACTGCTCCGTTCCTCAGCGCCCGGCGCCTTGCAGCGCCGCCAGGAATTCCGTCCGCAGCTTCTCGATCGTTTGGTCCAGCTCCGCCACCGCTTCCTGGGGGATGGCCTTGGCCGCCTCCAGGCGCTTCCGCTGCTCCTGGTGCGTGGTGCGGAAGGCTTCCAGCAAGCGGCGCTCGAACTCCCGCACCTGGGCCACCGGAATGGCGTCCAGGTGCCCCTTGGTGCCGGCATAGATGCTGAGCACTTGATCCACCACGTGCATGGGTTGGTACTGGCGCTGCTTGAGGAGCTCCACCATGCGCGCCCCGCGGTCGAGCTTGGCCTGGGTGGCCGGATCGAGCTCGGTGCCCAACTGGGCGAAGGCCTCGAGCTCGCGGAACGCCGCCAGATCGAGTCGGAGCGAACCGGCCACCTGCCGCATCCCCTTCACCTGCGCCTTGCCGCCGACGCGGGACACCGAGATGCCCACGTCCACGGCGGGGCGCACGCCGGCGAAGAAGAGGTCCGGCACCAGGTAGATCTGCCCGTCGGTGATGGAGATCACGTTGGTGGGGATGTACGCCGACACTTCCCCTTCTTGGGTCTCGATGATGGGGAGCGCCGTGAGCGAACCGGCGCCGAGGTCGTCGGAAAGCTTCACCGCTCGCTCCAGCAGGCGGCTGTGCAGGTAGAAGATGTCGCCGGGGTAAGCCTCGCGCCCCGGCGGCCGGCGCAGCAGCAGCGCCAGCTGGCGGTAGGCCTGCGCCTGCTTGGTGAGGTCGTCGTAGATCACCAGCGTGTCCCGGTGCTGGTTGTACATGAACTCTTCGGCCATGGCGCAGCCGGAGTAGGGGGCGATGTACTGCAACGGCGCCGGATCGGCGGCGGAGGCGCAGACGACGATGGTGTAGTCCATGGCGCCGTGGCGCGCGAGGGTGTCGACAACGCCGGCCACGGTGGACTCCTTCTGGCCGATGGCGACGTAGACACAGACCACATTCTCCTGCTTCTGATTGATGATCGTGTCGATGGCGATGGCGGTCTTGCCGGTCTTGCGGTCGCCGATCAGGAGCTCGCGCTGGCCGCGCCCGATGGGGGTCATGGCGTCGATGGCCTTGAGACCGGTCTGCAGCGGCGTGTTCACCGGCTGCCGGTCGGCGATGCCCGGGGCGATCATCTCCACCGCGCGGCGGCGGTCCGCCTTCACCGGGCCCTTGCCGTCGATCGGTTCCCCGAGCGGGTCGACCACGCGGCCCACCAGCGCCTGTCCCACCGGCACCTCGAGGATGCGCCCGGTGCTGCGGACCTTCTGCCCCTCGCGGATCTGCAGGTGGTCGCCGAAGATGGCGGCACCGATGGAGTCTTCCTCCAGGTTGAGCACCTGCCCCTGCACGCCGCCTTCGAATTCCAGCATCTCCGCCGCCATGGCGTTGGAGAGACCGTGGATGCGGGCAATGCCGTCCCCCACCTCGAGCACGGTGCCGACCTCGGACACGTCGAGCTGGCTGCGGTATTCCTCGATCTGCTTGCGAATGACGGAAGCGATCTCCTCCGACCTAATTTTCATAGCCGCTGCTCCTCATCATGGCGTGGCGGAGGCGTTGCAGCCGGCCGCGCAACGAGCCGTCGTAGATCGTGTCCCCGATGCTGAGCACGAGCCCTCCCAGCAGCTCGGGCTGCACCTTCGTCTCCAGGATGCATTGCCGCTGCAGCCGCGCTTGCAGGAGCGTGACGAGCTTCTCGGCGCTCTCCGCCTGGAGGGGTTTGGCCGTGGCCGCCTGCACGCGGGTGCGCCCGGCCTCCTGGTCTGCCAGGTCGCGGTAGGCGATGGCGATCGCCGCGAGGGCCCCGATCCTCCCCTTGTCGATCAAGAGAGAGAGGAAGTCCACCAGCAGCCGCTGCACGCGCCCGCCGAGGGCTTGCTCGAGGGCCTGCTTCTGCACCTCCGGCTCCAGCACCGGCGTCTCCAGGAAGTTCGCCACCTCGGGATGGCTGGCCACGAGGGCGGCGAGCTCGCCGAGCTCGGTGCCGACGGCCTCGATCTGCTCCCGCTGGCGGGCGAGGGAGAGCAAGGCCTCGGCGTAGACCTGCGCCACCGGTTGCACTCGCATGCTCGCTCCTCCCGCTTCAGGAACGCGGCGCCCCGCGCAATTCCTCCAGCACCTGCTCCACCAGCCGGCGGTGATCCTTGTCATCCAGGTGACGCTCGAGGATCTTCTCCGCCAGCAGCGTCGATAAGCGCGTCGCTTCCTCCCACAGCTCCTTCTTCGCTTGCTCGACGGCGAGATCCATCTCGCGCCGGGCCCGCTGCGCCGACTCCTCCGCTTCCACCCTGGCCTTGTCGAGGATCTCCTGGTGCAGCCGCTCGGCCGCCGTCTTGCCCGCCTCGATGATCTGCTGCGCTTCCTCCTTCGCCGCCTGCAGCTGGGCGCGGTAGCGCGCCAGCAGGCCCTCGCCTTCTTCCCGTGCCTTCTCGGCTTGGGCGATGGCCTCGCGGATGCGTTGCTCCCGCGCTTCCAGGGCGGCGATCAGGGGCTTCCAGGCGGTGAACCGCAGCACCACGAGGAGGATCACGAAGGTGATCACGGTCCAGATCATGAGACCCGGGTCCACGTTCATGATGCTCGGCGCCGCGGCGTGCTCGCCCCCGGCCTCGGCAAACGCTGCTGCGCCGCCTCGCGCCTCCGGCAGCGAATCCGCCGGCTGGCCATGCTGGGCCAGCGCCGGGACGGCAAGGCCAGCGAGAAGGAGCAGCGCCAACCCCAGAGCGGCGCCGTGCGCCTGCTTGCGTCGGGTTCGGATGTCCACACCTCCGGGCTCGGGTCAGGCGCCGCCGCTCCGCGAGAGCGCGGCGGCACGCGGGCCGCGATCGCTCACTTGCTCTGGATCATGAAGCAGATGGCGCAAGCGAAGAGCGCCACCCCTTCGATCAGCGCCGCGGTCAGGATCATGTTGCCGCGGATCTCGCCCGACGCCTCCGGCTGGCGCGCGATGCTCTCCACCGAGCTCGCGGCGATCTTGCCGATCCCGATGCCGGCGCCGATCACCGCGACCCCTGCGCCGATGCCTGCCCCCAGCAATCCGAGACCATCCATCGCGATTCCTCCCTCTCAGGTGGCGGTCGCCTAGTGCCCCGGGTGGAGCGCCAGGCCCATGAACACTGCGGTCAAGAAAGTGAAGACGTAGGCCTGGAGCAGGGCCACGAACAGCTCCAGCATCGAGAGCGCCACTCCGCCGGCGAGGGAGATCCCGACCACGCCCCAGTTCTTGAACAAGAAGATGAAGCCCATGATGACGAGGAGCACGATGTGTCCGGCGTTCATGTTGGCCCAGAGTCGGATCGCCAGGGCGAAGGGCTTGGCGAGCATGCCGATGATCTCGACCACGAGCATGAGGGGCCAGAGCCAGAAGGGCACCGCAGGGACGATCCCCTTCAGATAGCGCCCGATGCCGTTCTGACGGATGCCGGCGGCGTGGGTGACCAGGGTGCTGACCACCGCGAGGGTGGCGGTGACCGAGATGTTCGCCGTGGCCGTGGCCCCACCGGGAATCAGTCCCAAGAGGTTGCACATCAAGATGAAAGAGAAGAGCGTGAGCAGGAACGGCAGGTAGCGCAAGCCTTCCTCGCCCATGTTGGGCAGAAGCACGGCGTTGCGGATGAAAAGCACCAGGGGTTCGAGGAAGTTGCGCGCTCCCCGGGGCACGTCGCCCTTCTGCCGCGCCGCCAGACTGAGACCGATGATGAGGAGCAGAGTCGCGACCCAGAGCATGAGGACGTGCTGGGTGATGCCGAGGGGCAGGTTGCTGCCTAGAATGGTGTCCCGCGTGTCGGCCAGATGCTCGATGATTGGAATCCGATCCGGATCATGCGGCACGCCTCAAGCCTCCCGGGACCGCTGTCGTTCTGCCGCCGCCAGCTCCCGCGCCTCGACGACGACGAGCACGAAGTAGAAGACGACGAGCCAGAGGACCAGCTGGTTCAGGTTCACGACGAAGGTGCGAGCGATCCACGCCAACAACCCGAAGAGCAGAGCCACCCGCACCAAGAAGCCCGCGGTCACGAGGGCCACCTGCAGTTGCCGCGACCGGCGCCAGACCCAGGCCAGGAGCACGTAGCTGAGCGTGATCGTCATCCAGCTCAGCCCCGCCCCGAGCAGCATGCTCAGCACACTCTCCCGCCCACCGAACCGGTACGCAGGGTACGCGGCCGCGGCGCACAGCGCCAGGGTGAGGCAGGAAAGGCGGAGGGGAATCCGGGCCCTACTTCCGCGGGATCTCTCGGTAGAGTAGGTAGAAGCCAATCGCGGCTCCGGCGAAGATGCCCGCCAGCGTCACGAGGCCCCCGGCCGAGAGGCGTTCGTCGAGCCAGGCTCCTCCAAAGGCGAAAGCAATGGTGATGATGACGAACTGCACGCCGAGGTGAGAGTAGCGCAGGAAGTTTCGAGGTTCAGGAGCAATGGGAACCCCTCCTGTTCCCCGCCGCGCACCTCACGACCCTCGAGGCCACTCTCCACGGGTCTCGAGTCCTGTTGCGCCTCATCGACAAACCACGCCAGGCTAGCGGCCATGCGCTCGAAAAGCAAGGGGGAAAGCGGCGCCGCCCGGTTCACTCCTCGTGCCGGCGCCGGCTGGCTTCGAGGAGGATCTTCCACTCCTCCTGCGACAGGCTCTCCTTACCCTGTTGGTGCATCTTGTCCAGAATCGCGTCGAGCTGATCGCGCCTCGCCTCGCGACGTCGCGCCCGACTGGCAGCGCCTTGACGGCGCCACCAACGCTGCACGCGGCCGGTGAAGGGGACGCCGCGCAGCATGCAGTACCCCGCCGCCATGCCGCCGACATGGGCCATGTAGGCTATGCCGTCGCGCCCGGCGGTCGCCGCCGACATCAAGTTGAGCAGCGCCAGGAACAGCACCACCAGCTTCGCCGGCACGGGGGGAAAGAAGAAGAAGATGAACATGGGCGTATCGGGATAGAAGAGGCCGAACGCCACCAACACGCCCAGCACCGCGCCGGAGGCCCCGACGGTGGTGGCGCGAAACGGGGGCACCAGGGTGAGGACACCGCCGGCCAGTCCGCAGAGAGCGTAGTAGCGCCAGAAGCGCCGCCCCCCCAGGCGCCGCTCCACCGGCCCTCCCACCACCGCCAGCATGAGCATGTTGATGAGCAGGTGCATGGGGTTGCCCCCATGCCCCGGGCCCGGGGCGCTGTGCAGGAACATGTAGGTGAAGAGCTGCCACGGTCGCCATGGCAGCGCTCGAGCCGGATCCAAGGCGAACCAGTCCTCGAACAGCGAGCTCCCGGAGAGACCGAAGGCGACCTGCACCAACCAGACGCCGAAGTTGGCGACGAGCAAGCGCCGCACCACGGGGGTGAGATCGAGACTGAAGCCGAAGCCTTCGGCCCCACCGAAGCGACGGGGACGCACGCGGACCTCCCAGGCAGCGACGGCCCGGAAAGTAGCAAATTGCCCGTGCGAGAGGGAATGTCGGCTCGGTATGCGGGGGCCCTGCACGGGCCCCCGTGTTCTCGCGTGCGCCGGGAGCTCGGTGCTACCCGGTCACTTCGATGGGTCGGATCGGAGGCAGCGGATCGGGCAGGCCGTTGGCGCGGGCGCGCACGGCATCCTCGTAGGCACGCATCACGTGCGTTTCGAGCCAGGCCCGAGTCTCGCGATTGATCGGGAAGGCGACGTCCACATAGACGTTTTCCGGCGTCTTGCGCGAGGGCATCGCCAGGAACGTGCCCTTGGCGCCTTCGATGATCTTCATGCCGCGAACGGCGAAGGCGTTGTCGAAAGTGACCGAGACGAAGGCCTTCAGTTTTTCGTCGTCACGGAGAAGGACGCGGATGTCGGTGATTTTCATGGCCCACCTCCTGGTGCCCCCAGCTGCGCAAACGATGCGAACCACCAGGAGGGACAGGCGAGAGCGACGAGCGCGATCCGCAGTGCGAAGCCCGGAGCCCCCGTGGTGGACGAATGCCTGCGAGGTACCACCTTCCTCCCAGACAATCTAAGGGGTTCGCCAGGCAAAGGCAAAGGCCTCTCGTGCACTGGGCCAGCATCACGAACCCACGACAGCCGCTCCCCGGCAACGCGGGCCATGCAAACAATCGTTGCGTGGCAAGCAGTTAGAGCGTCTGTATCGGGGATCCTACGGAGCGCTCCGCGTCGGGAGCAGGCGGTGCAGCCGCGGCAGGAAAGTGGCGAAAGCGGCGCGGAATCGCCGTCTGGACACCAGCACCGTCCCCGGGCCGATGCCCTCGGCGCTCGCTTCCGCTGCCCACCGGCCGAGGGTGCCGACGAGCCCGGCGATGCGCGCCGGCGTCGGCGTGCATGCCGCGAGGTCGATGCGCCGCAACGGTGGCCGGGGCGGGGAAGGCACCGTGGCCTCGCGCCAGCGCCAATCGCCATCCGCTGCCGCGAGGCCGAAACGATCGGCGAACTGACGTGTGCGGTGATGCAGCTCGGCATAGACGCCTTCTCCGGGACTCTGGCTCATGGCGCGCGTGAAGCAGGACAGAGCCCAACGAAAGCGACCGTAGCGGCAGGCGTCGTAACCGCTCGCCGCCAGGCTCGCGGGGGCGAGGAAATCGCTCTCGACGCAGAGGGCGAAAAGCGGCGTTTCGAAACCACCGAGGCCGAGGAAGTAGTGCCCTGGCTCCAGCAACCAGGCGACGCCGGGTGCTCCTGGCGTGCGCGCCCCCGGCGGCAAGAGTCGCGAGCGCGTCCACAGCACCAAGTTCTCCGTCGCACCTTCGAGACGCGCGCTGAAGCGAAAGCCCTCGGGACCGAAGAGATCGACACGACCGCGCAGCGTCCAGGCACCGAGCTCACGGCGGACGTGCAGCTGTCGCGCATGGGCCACGTAGGGTTGCGGTGGCGCCGGTTCGGGCAGGTCGAGTCTTTCTGCCAACGTCGGCGCGATCTTCAGATCGAGCCACTCGGCGCCGTCAGCGACCCGGACACCGAAGGTGGCGACACGCAGATCGAGATCGGGGGCCCGCGTGGCCAGGAGCGCCGTCGTAGCCCCGCAGGGGCGCACGGCTTCCGGGCGCCGCGCCACCGCCCAGTGCCGGCAGTGCTCGCAGCCCCGCAGGTGCTCCTGGATGCGGATCATCTGGCGTTCGCTGAGGCCATCGCGCAGGAAGTGATCCAAGGCGAGGAGCGAGGGACAACACGGGGGAGCCGCACCTTCGTCACTGGCGTGATCGTCGAACAGCGCTTCGGTGTGCCGCTTCATGCGCTGTAATTTGTCGCGGCAGCGGGCGCAGCGGCTGACGTGCCCTTCCACATGCAGCACGTCTTCCAGTTCGGCGAGTTGATGCAGGTAGCGGGAGATGCTGGCGATATCGAGGCAACGGCCTTGCACGAGCCACTCCGTCGCGCTGATGTGAGGATCGCGAGGGACAAAGAATGGCATCCCGTGCCGCTGCTGTCAACGCGCCGCTGGGCCGCGCCCCTCATGAGTCCGGCAGGGGCTCGACAGGACGCAGACTCCACCATCCATCCGTTCTCTGTTCCGCCATCGCCGCCTCCGGATCCGGGAGCGTCTGTTCCCCCTCGAGGAGAAAGCGGTACGCGTGCACTCCCGGCGGCAAGGAGATTTCCACCTCCCAGAAGGGCGCCTGCCAGCGCATGGGCACGACGGAGGAGTGCTCCGCCCCAGCTCGCTGCAGAGCGACACGACTGAATCCGATGTCCTTGAGACGGAAGAGCACGGTTTGCTCTCCCGGAGCCGGCGCTGGCGGCGGCGCCATTTCACCCCATTCCGGCGCCGGCTGCAGGCAGGACTGCACCAGCAACTCGAGCAAGCGGTTGCTGCCCCATTTGCCGAGAGCCGGCACCAGGAGCGCCGCTTGCTCCTGCGCCGCTTCGCGTTGCTCGCTCCACAGGAGAGCTTGCAGCAGGCGCAGCCGCGGACGCACCACGAGCCAGGCTTCCTCCACCTCGTCCGCTGCGAGCAGCGGCTGCAAGATCTGCGCTGCCTGGCGCGGCTGACCTTGCTGTAGCGTCAACACCCCGAGAGCCAGCGTCGCTCGCCGCCGACACTCCGCATCGCCGCCTTCTTGTTCGAGGGCGGCACGCAATGTCCGGCTGCTGGCCTCGACGCCTTCGTCCCACGACAAGCTCGCTTCGGCCCCGCGCACATGACGCAGCAACACGTTCCCGGCCCGCGCCAGCTCCCGGCGGGCGTAGGTCTGCGAATCCGCCACCTCTGGCGCCTCGCACGCCCACTGGTAGGCCGCTTTGGCATCGGCGCCCCGACCGAGCTGGTCGCAGGCGACGCCGCGGTAATACGCATGCCACCCGGCGAGCCACGGCACCGAGCGCAGATCCTTGGTGCTCAAGCCCTCGAGTCGCTCGAGCGCCGCCGCGAAGTGGCCGCTCGTGCACAGCGTGCGCGCCACGAAGAAACGCGCCGCCACCGCGTCCTCCCCGGCGGCCAGAGGTTCGAGGACGCGGACCGCCAGATCCGGACGTTCCAATCCCAGGTGCACGGTCGCCAGACCGAGCGCGAAGGGCAAGCTGCGCGGGAAACGCTGGTGCAAGTCGATGGCGAGCGGCAGCGCCTCGAGCGCGTCGTCCTCCACTCCCGCCAGGATTTGCACCAAGAAGAAAGTCGCTTCCTCCTGCTGCGACCCCGGCGTGGTGGCGGCGCGCCACAATTCCTGCAAGCCCCGCTCGCGGTCGGCTTCGACTTGGAGGAAGCGGCCGAGGAAGCGCAGGAAAGCGGGGGCGCGCGCCGAGTAGTAGTGATAGACGCCGAGCGAAGCGAGGGGTGCCGACCACTCGGGAGCCAGGTCGACCGCTCGCTCCAGGAAAGGCGTGCCGCGGCGGTGGCTGCGCACCGCCGCCCATCCCTGGCCACGGATCCCTTGCAATCGCCCCAGAGTGCAATGGGCCTCGCCGAGGGCGTAGAGCGCGATCACGTCGGCGGGATCACAACCGAGTCGTGCCTGCGATAGATTGCAAACGAGTTCGAAATCCTCCAGCAGACGCGGCTCCACCCTGGCGTCGCCGCCGAGGATCGCCCACCACCAGAGCTTCATGCGGAAGAGCGGCGCCAGAGGTTCGGTAGGATAGTCCGCGGCGCAACGGGTGAGGAGCGAATCCGCTTCCAGGCGCGCTCCAGCATGGAGTGCCTCCAGACCGGCGCGGAGTAGAGCCGCCGACGGTGGCTCCGCCGCCGGGAAGGTTTGGGCCCCGACGCTGCTGGCTGCGAAGCAGGCGAGCGCGGCCAGGAGTGCGGCGGCGCTGCCGCGCCCGAGGCGGTGGCGAGCACGGTGCATGGCGAGTCCTCCCGGGCGCAGTCGAGGCGGTGAGCCCGGGGGCAGCAAGGCATGTACCAGCGTGGTTCCGAGCCTGCGGGTGGTGGCTTCAGGGAAGTCCGCGCTGGCCGGCAGCGGTGCCGGGAAGCGGGGTGACGCGCTGGGCGGCAGCGGTGGCGGGAAGCGGGGTGACGCGGTAGGCACGCCACCCGGGCACGCCGAGGACCGACTCGTCGGCGACGCGGGTGAAGTGAACGCCACCGCGCGCCTCGCCGGGGCGGAGGAAACGGTCCAGGATCCAGCCGTGATCGACGACGTAGTCGATGTGTTCCGCCAGCACGTAGGTGCGCAAGTCGCCGCGGTGTAGCGCGGCCAAGGCTTCCGGATTCACTTTGCCGTCGAGATTGAGAACCCGCCGGCTGGAGAAGTAGCCGATGGCGCCGCTGTTGAAGATACCGAAGCGGGCCGCCGGCGGCGTCTCGTTCTCGATCCAGCGCACGACGTTGACGAAGCGATAGTCCCCCATCCGCATGCGGTTCCAGGTCATGACGGGAAGCAGCAACAGATAAGTCGCGGTCACGGCGACCGCTGCGGCGCGGCGGCACCGTGGCGGCAGGTGCTGCAAGAGGACATCCACGACTTCGCAGGTCAAGAGGATGGAGACGAAAAAGATCGGGTAGTAGTAGCGGCTGAAGAAAATGTGGCCGAAGACGACGCAGCTGTAGGCGAGAACCAGGAGCACGCCGTAGACACCGAGGAAGCCATAGTCCCGCCTCAGGCTCCGGCCTCGGGGGCGCAAGAGAAGGACGGTGCCCACGGCGGCGGCGGCCAGGAAGGCGACGACCGCAGCCAGCTTCAACCCCTCCGAAGCACCCCACAAATCCAGGAGGCGTTCGAGACTGCGCGTGAACACGTGCAGGCCCGGCGAGGTGCCGAGGAGCAAGAAGGAACGTCCGAGGTTGTGGGCCCAGAGTGGCGCGTGCACGGCGCCGGCGCCCGCCGGCCCGAGGGCCGGAATGTCGTGGGCCGCGTAGGCGATGCTGAGGAAACGGGTCGCCTCCCCGCTTTCCGGCGTCAGCCGTCCGACCACGGCGAGGCTCACCAGGCACCACGGCAACACCACGAGCACCAGCACCCCGAGCGCCCGGGCCCACGGCCGCCAAGGCGCCCGGCGGCGCCATCCGTCCACCGCCAGCGCCACGACAAAGACGACCGCGTCGACCCGCGCCAGGACGGCGAAGCCGAGCAAGCCCCCGAGCGTCGCGGCCTGTCGAGGGCCGGGGACCTCCCGGAAGCGACCCAAGTAGTAGTGGAGGGCGAGAGCGAGGCAGCAGAGCGCGAGGGCGGTCTCGAGCCCGTTCACCGCCTGCCGCACCACCGCCGGGGCGAAGGCCCAGAGCACGACTCCCAGGAAGGCCGGGGCGAACTCCAGCCGGCGACGGAGCAAGCGGTAAAGGAGCCAGCCGGTAGCGACGTCGAGCAACGAGGAGAGCACCAAGGCGAGCCGAATCGGTACGTCGCCGTCGGCCAGCCAGTACAGGGGCACCAGCGTCCCCACCCAGAGAGGCTGGAAGCCGTTGGTCGGATGCTCGAGGTCGAAGGTGGAGCCTTGGCCGGCGGCGATGTGCCGGGCGACGCCGAAGGCGTAGAAGCTGTCGTCGTAGAGCGGGCCGCGGTCCACCAGATCGTGCACGTTGCTGGCCACGAAGAGAAGCCGAAAGGTCAGGGCGGCGGCAAGAAGGATCAGAACCGCGAGGGTGTGTCGGTGCATGGCTTGGGTCGCTGCTGCTTTTTCAAAGCTGTGTGGCGGTGGCGACCCCAGAGGCCCGGAGATCGGCACGGGGCGCATGCAGTGGGCGTGACGGCGACGTGGGGAGCGTAGCACAGCACCGCGGCGTGGACCAGTGAACTCTCCATCAACGCACGCCTGCGAGCGCCGGCCGCGGCGGTGCGGCGGCGACGCCGCATCCCGGGGGAGAGCCGCCGGCGCGGTCGAACGGGGCACGCGGGCGCCGTCCGTCGTACCGCAAGGCCAGCCGGGGCGAGCCGCAGAGAGCGGCACTGGGCGCGACCCCGCGCGCCGCCGCGCGCCGGACGCAGGCCGGGCTTGGCCGCCGCGGCCGCCGCGCCGAACCCACGCCGGTACGGCCTCCGGCGCCGAGATGGGTGCCGGTGCCGCGGCACGGGCGAAAAAAAACTTGCATTGCCTCCGGCGCTGCCTACACTTCGGGCTGCCTTTGGCGGAGGCCCGGTTGGCCTCGTGACGGGAAAGGGGGTGTGGTGGTTTGACAAAGGCTGAACTGGTCGAACGTGTCGTGCTAGACATCGCTCATCGCGAGCTTTCCAAGGCTGCGATCAACGAGGTCGTGGACGCCGTTTTCGACAACATCGCGAAAGCGGTGCGCAAGGACAAGCGGTTCACGTATCCGGGTTTCGGAACCTTCAGCGTCCGTATGCGGAAGGCACGCGTGGGTCGCAATCCTCAAACTGGCGAGGAAATCAAGATCAAGGCGAGCAAGACGGTGGGCTTCAAGCCAGCCCCAGTTCTGAAGGAGTCGCTCTGAGCGGCGCCCTTGCCTGATCCGCAAAGCCGGCACGCCGTCGTGCCGGCTTTTTCGTTCTCTCCCACCAGGCTGCCCTGGGCGCGAGGCTCCCGCTCAGCGAAACAACGCCTTGACCTCGCTCCAGGTCACGGACTGGACCGGGTCGGCGCAATCCGTGTCCGCCCCCAGGGCGCCGCAGCTGCCTGGGACGCAGAGCTGGTAGAGCGGTGAGCCGCCGGAGAGGAGGAAGTTGTCGTTGGCGACATCCTGGTACAGCGGATCGAAGGAGACGTCGCCCGCACCGCGTCCGGAGAAGCACGGGTCCCCCGAGCTGTAGCCCTGGTAGTTGCCCATCACGCCGCCGGTGACGCCGGCATTGCCCCAGACATCGTTGCATTCCAGGGTGTAGCAGGTGCCGAGGGTCAGTTCGCGCACGATGCCGCCGCCGCCGTTGTGCGTGATGATGTTCCGCCGCACGGTGACGTAGCACATCGCGGTGCCGGTGCCCTGGGTGATCTCGCTGCTGACGCCGTCCGCGCTGTTGTAGGCGATGGTGCAGTTCTCCACCAGAGCGCGTGCGCCCTTGATGACCGAGATGCCACCCCCCTGATTGCGGACGATGGTGTTGTTACGCACCTCCGCTGCCGGCCCCGGGGCCCCGGTGTCGGTTTCGATGAGGATGCCACCGCCGGTGTTGTAGGCGATGATGCAGTCCCGGATGAGCGGCTGGGAGAAGAAGTAGATGTCCACGCCGCCGGCGGCGTTGCCGTGGTTCTCCACCAAGTTGCACCGCTGGATGGTGGGGTGACCGCCGTTGACGTACACCGCCGCCCCGGTGCTCTCCACAGAGACGCGGTTGAAGGTGCCGCCGGTGATGGTCATGTCCTCGATGATCATGCTGCGCTGGCAGCCGATGAGGGTGACCACGTTCCCCGTAGCCGACGACCCGTCCAGGATCGTCGCGTCCCTGCTCACGCCGCGGAGGACGATGTTCCGGTTGGGGTTGTTGAGCGGGTTGCCGCCGATGGTGAACCGGTCCACGAACGTCCCCGCCGCCAGCTGCACCGTGTCGCCGTCGGCGGCTTCGTAGACGGCGCGCCGGACCGTGGGGTAGTCCGCAGGAACCTGCAGGGTCCGCCCCCCCGTCGTGGCGGGCAGAGTCAGAAACACAACGCCCGCGAGCCAGAGTCGCGACATGTGGGATGCCTCCTCGGGAGCGGCGAGATCAGGAAGACTGCAACACTCAATATAGGAGAGGCTCCAGGCTGTCGCAAGGAACCGGGCTGGGCTGGAGGCCGGAGGCGTGGCGAAGGGTCGTGGGACGGGAGGTGGGTTGCCTCCGGAAGCGTCGCCAGCACAGCCCCCCCCGGAGGCGCGCCGGCTCCTAGGTGTGTGGAAAGACCCGAGCGATCCGCGTGGCCGTGGGGTGGCCCGATGGCTCTGCCCCGCAAGGAAGCCTCAGCGCAACAGCACCATCTTCTGGCTCGAGCTCAAGGCGCCCGCCACCAGGCGGGTGAAGTAGACGCCGCTCGCTACCGCGCGACCGTTTGCGTCGCGGCCGTCCCAGTCGAAGAAGTGGGGACCGGCGGGGAGGGCGCCATCCACCAGGGTGCGCACCTTGCGGCCGCTCGGGTCGTAGATGCAGAGCAGGACGTGCTGCCGCTCGGGACCGGCGAGATCGAAGAGGATCCGCGTCTGCGGATTGAAGGGGTTCGGTACGTTGCCGCGCAAGCGGGTGCGCAGCGGCGGCAGCGGCTCGGCGTCGGTCGGGGTCGCCGGGTAGTAACCGCCGGTGCGCTGGCGGTTGGCGCGCAACGTCCCCCACGGCACCAGCCCGGGCTGATAGGTGCCGGGGAAGTCGAAGGCATAGACCTGCTGATCCCAGCCGGCCACCACCAGGTCGGTGTCGCCGTCGCCATCCAGATCGGTGATCGTCGGCGTGCTCCGCATCTCCGCGCCGAGGCGGATCGGGAATCCCGCCGCCATAGAGCCGTTCGGCTCGAAGCCGAGGATCTGGCCGTTTTCGCCGCCGAAGACGATTTCCACCACGCCGTCGCCATCCAGATCGCCGAGCACCGGCGAGGATTCCGAAGCGGTGTGCACTTCCACCGGCCAGCCCGGCAAGTAGTTGCCCTGCCAGTTGAAGATGGCGAGCTGGCCGTCCTCCACCGCTCCCGACGAGCCCGCGACCACGATCTCGAGCTTGCCGTCGGCATCGAAATCGTGCAGCGCCACCGAAGGTGCGAGGGCGCTCCAGTGCGTCTCGAAAGGACGCGGCCAGCCCGGGAGGGCGGTGCCATCGCCGCGCAGCACGTAGAGGAAACCATCGCCTGCCGGCACCACCACTTCCAGATCACCGTCGCCGTCCACGTCGCCGAGGGCGGGCGAGGCGTTGACGTCGTCGCCCACGGTCACTGGCCAGCCCGCGGGGATGGAGCCGTCGGCGCGCAGCATGTAGATGCGGTTCGTCGTGGTGCCGAAGACGATCTCCGGCGCCGCATCGGCGGTGAGCACATTGCCGACCACGGGGCCGCCGCGGCTCCAGGTCGCCGACGAGGGGATCAGGAAGAAGACGCCCTGCGTGGCGGCGTTGTTGTCGCCATCGCGCAGCTCCGTGCCGTTGGCCCGCCAGACGTAGAGGCGGCTGTCCAAGCCGAGCACGATGACCTCGGGGGTGCCGTTCAGATCGAGATCGGCGAGCACCGGCGCCGCCCAGAGACCGTGGGTGGTCACCGCCATGGAGCGAGGCCACCCGGGCAGGACGGAGCCGTTGGCGGCGAAGACGAAGATCTGATGCGTGTCCCAAGAGCAGGCGACGATCTCGTCACGCCCGTCGCCGGTCAAATCCCCGGCGGCGAGACCGGCGGTGAAGCTCTGCCCCAGGCTGCTGAAGACGCCGTCGGTGCTCGGATCCGCATCGCCGTTCACGATCTCGGTGCCATTGTGTTGCCAGCCATACACGAGGTCAGCGCCGACAAAGACCTCGGGGGTGGCGTCGGCGTCCACGTTGGCCACCACGGCGGTGCAGCTGGTCCACTGCTGCAGGTAACGGGGCCAGCCGGTGTTCTGCAGCGGGTTGGTGGTGGCCGCCACGGCGCTGGTGCGCACGCTCTCATTGCCACTCCCGTCCACGGCGGTCACGGCGAACCAGTACTTGGTGCTGCCCTGCAGCCCGGCGGCGCCGAAGTATCGGGCGCTGGTGACCACATCGGTGTCCATCCGCGTCCACGGTCCGCTGGCAGCAAGGGCGCGATAAACGTGGTAGCCGATGACATCGGTGGCAGCGCTCGGGCCCCAGGCGAGCGCCACCCGGTCGGGTCCGAGGCTGACGTCGGCAGTGACCGCACCGGGAGGTGTGGGCCGCCGCGTCTCCACATCGAAGGGCCAGGTGCGAGTGCCGCTGGTGAGCACCACGTGCAGGGAATTCGGCTGCGACACGTTGGATTCGGTGAGCTGGAACTCCCCCGTTCCCGTTCCCAGGTGGAGGACGTTGCCGACCACGGCGCTGCCGTCGCTGATGCTGACATCCGGATCCGAGGAGGTGAGCGTCGCGGTGGCGGCATCCAGCTGGGCGAAGCCGTAGTTCTTGAACTGCACCTGCAGGGTGTAGGTCTCGCCGGCTCCGGGAGTGCCGTTGCCGTCAGGATCGACCACGATCAGACCCACGACCCTGGGCTGCACCTGCAGCAAGTCGAAGACGATCTGGTCATGCCAGGACTTGCCGGGGATGGTGAGATCCGCGCGCAGCTCCAAGTGGTGCCGGTCGGGGAGATTGTATTTGAGCTCCACCGTGATCGGCGGCGCGAAGGTGGTCTGCCCCGCCGGCAGGGTCGGAATGGTGACGAAGGGTGACTGGATGATCACGAAGGGATCGCTGGTGGAGAGCGCCACCTGCACATTGGACGCCGCGGCGCTGCCGCTGTTGCGCACTTCCACCGCGACGAAGGCTTTCTCCCCCGCTTCGAAGACACCGTTGCCGTTGCCGCGGCTGCCGCTGCCGCTGTCGGTCACCACCGTCGTCCCGGTGGCCCGTAGGATCGCACCGACACCGGCGGCGAAGGGCACGGTCTCCTGGAACGGGGTGATTCCGGCTCCTTGCACGGTGAGAGTGGCATTGCCCGGGGCCTCGGCGCGGAAGGCCAGCGTCGCCACACCGCTCGCGTTCGTCCGCGCCACGGCATAGAAGTCCCCGGGCTTCCACAGGCAGACCATGGCTCCCGGCACCGCGCCCGGCGCGGTGTTCACCTGCACCGCCAGCTGCTGCTGACCGGGAACGAGGCCGGTGGCGTGGGTCACCACGGGGTTCCGGGGCGCGCAGCGCCACAGCGACAGGGTCGGATCGCCGAGGTAGGCGGTGATGAAGTTGGTCCAGCGCAGCACGCCATCGGTGCTGGTGCCGGCGAGCAGTTCGAGGCGGGCCTCCTGCAGCGCTTGGCCGACGCTCACGCGGTCATTGTCGAAGAGGCCGCGGAACCAGGCTTCGAGAAAGAGCTGGCTGCCGTCGGGGAAGGCTTCGCGCGCCGCCCCGAGCACGCCCACGGCGCCGCCCTGCGGGTTGAGGAGGAACTGTTCCGCCAGGCAGGGAAAGTCGAAGGCCGAGGCGGTGCAGTTGAGCATGACCAAGAAGAAGGGCCGCTCGCCGTTGACGAGGTCCGCCGCTTGCAGATTGGTGAGCGAGGCGTCGGCGAGAGACATGGTGTAGCGGAAGCCGTGGCCGATGTGGGTGACCAGACCGAACCCGGCGTTCATGGAATCGATCGCCGCCTGCCGGCTGAGCGGACCGGCGCCGCTGTAGCCCGTGGGCACCTCGTACAACTTGGTGAGGCGCGAGGGGCAGATCCCTTCGGGCGGGTTGCCCGTGTCGAGATCGTTGAGGGCGATGAGCCGCTCGGCATTGTCGGCGCCATTCTTGAGGATGGTGCCGCCAGGGGTGTAGTCCACCGGCCACAGCACCTCGCTCAAGAAGAGCAGCTTGTCCTGGTAGTTGGTGTGCGCCGGATCCAGATAAGCGGCGAGCTTGGCCCGGTAGTTCGCCACCTCCGCCGGCGTGTGCACCGGCAAGCGACCGACGTAGAACTCCGGATACAGATCGGCGTCGTCTCCCGGGTCGCCGCCGAAGGGATCTTCGGCCTCCCCCCAGAGGTCGTCGCCATCGGCGTTCCAGTTCCCGTCGAGGCAGGCGTAGTAGAGATCCGTGGGCACCGAAGCCGGCGGCTGTATGTAGGTGGAGACGGCGTAGCGCGCCGGGATGAGGTCGGTATCGCCGCCGAGGAGCAGGCTCTGCACGCCCCAGTAGACATAGGCGTCGCGCAGGAAGAGCCGCAGGGTCTCTTGCCGATCGGCGCCGTGCGGGAAGCTGGCCTCGATCCACTCCAGGCTGCGCACCACGGTGGGGATTCCCGCGGCAGTGCGCTCGTCGGCGAGGAGCTGGAAGGCCGCGACCAGACTCTCGCGGGTCACGATGAGCATCTCCACCCCGCTCCCCTCGAGGCTGGGTTTGTCGCTGGGAGCGAAGTCGGCCGTCGGCGCTGGCGCCGGTGCCCCGGCCTTCTCCACGTAGGCGCCGAGAGCTTCCGGATTCACCACGTGGCGCGCCAGCTCCTGCCTCCAGGCGAGCTCGCGTTCTGGGGCGGCGCGCTGCAGCTGCAGCGCTGGCACCGCCGCGACGCTGGTAACGAGCGTCGTGGGGTGCGCCTGCAGGCGGGGGAGATCGCCGCGCGCCACTCCCAAGTGGGCGATGGCGAAGCCATGGTAGCTGCAGTTGGCGAGAACGTGCAGCGGCACGTCGGCGTGCGCCTCGAGCAGCTTTTCGCCCGGAGCCAGCAGCACCGGAACGACGAGCATTCCCGTCTCGGGCTTGGTGGCGAGTGCGGTCGGTGGCTTGGCGGCAGAGGGCGCTGCCACGACCCGGAGCTGCGGCGCCAGAATGGCCTGCAGGCGGTCGCCGAAAGTGAGCGGGCGCTCGGCGCCGGACGCGCTCGTGGCGCCGAGCGAGAGCGCTGCGAGCGCTGCCGCCAGGCAGCGCGCTCGAGCTTTCCACCCGACGCGTAGGACGGAACGAGACGAGGACGACGGTGTCATGCGACGTGCTCCGCGCTGTGAAACGTGACTCTATCGCCGCTTGCGTGCGCCGGCGATGTTTCAGGAGCAGTGCGCCGGACAAAACCTCCGGGAGGCGGCGGGGCCTCGAGAGGCGCACTCCGCCGCGCCTGGAAATGTACCAGACCGCGCCCCGAGCGGGCAATGAAAGAATCGTGCAACTCTTTTTCGTGCAAACTATTGCGTTGTCAAGCGAAGACCTTCCGCGAAGCTTCGCGCCCTTCCGCACCCGCCCTCGCCACGGCCTCCGCTCCGGCGCCCGCCGTGCCGCGGTGCGTCTGCATCGCACCCAGGACGGCGTCATCGCCGCGCCGATGCAAAGCCGTGCGGCGACGGCGCGGCAGCGCACCCCCAGACGAGGAACGTACGGCAACGATGCGACGCCCGCCAGTGGGAGAGTCGCGGTGCCTGCGCGGCTCGGCCCGATGGCAGCGCCAGAACCCCCGTGGCCACCGGCAGGCGGGATGCACGGGAGGGCCGGCGGCGGTGTGCAATCTGCCCGGCGCCGGTCTCGAGCTCAACCGCCCTCGGCGAGCCCCGGAGGACCGAGCTGGACGAACGTGCGCAGCGCCTGATCGAGGGCGAGGAGAGCCACTTCCTCGCTGCGCACCCGGTATTCCACCGCGAGACCGGGGCCGACGCGGGCGATGAAAATCTCACCGTAGTGCGACAGCTCGCAGAGCGGCGTGTCGCGATGGCGGAATTGCACCCCCAGCGGGCCCACCACGACCTCCGCTCCCAGCGCCGCGATCTGGCGGGCGCAGAGGGCGAAGAGTCGCGACGCCGGCATCTCCCGCGTCTCGTGCAGAAAGGCCTCGAGCTCCGTCTGTCCACTCGTGGTGGCGAGAGGCGGTACGGCGTCGTGGTTCTCGGCATCATGCACGGCTGGCTCCTCGACTGCTGAGGCCGGCGAGGAGCGCTTGCGCCAGCCCCTGATAGGTCTGCGCCGCCGGATGTTCGGGAAGCATGGCGGAGAGCGGCCCGCGTCCGCAGGGCGTGTACGGCTGGATCCTCGCCCAGGGCTGCGGCTCCCCTCCCATGCCTCCTTGGCCCCAGAGCAGCAAGTGCACTCGACCCGGGCCGAGCCAGGAGAGGAGCGAGCGGAAGCGCGCGCCGACCGCATCCTCAGCTGCGGCTGCATGCACCAGGATCAAGGCATCGAGCGGCGGCCCTGGCGATGCCACTGGGGTTCCTCCCTGCCGGCGTGCGGTTTCGAGCCAGGCGCCGAACATGCGGCTCTGCGACGCCGCCTGCGCCATGGTCGTCTCGCGTCCCTGGCCGAGCCAGCCGCCGAGCCGCGGCAGCAAAGAAGCGGCGCCGGCTTGCAGATCGGGGAAGTTCACCAGCACGCAGTCACTGGCGTCGATTTCCTCCCGCAGCCCCGGCGCGGGTTCGAGCAGAGGTCGACCGGCGAGGCCTTCGACCACCCGCAAGCCGAGCAGGGCGCGCTCGAGCCGCGGCGCCGCGGCGCGCAGATGCGCCGCATAGGCTTGTGGTTCGAGGCCGAGGAGGAAACCGGCGTTGGGCAACTCGGGATCCAGGTCGAGAACCAGCGTGCGCTGCCCGAGCCGGGTCAACTGCAGCGCCAGGTTGGCGCACACATCGCTCTTCACCAACCCCTGCGCTTGGGAGACGAGACCGAGGCGCAGCATGCGTCGCTGCACCGTTACCGGTTCACGGCCGGTCGAGAGGTAAAGATGCGAGATGTCTCGCAGTCGCCTGGGCCGGTGCGCACCGAGCGATGCCCGCGGCCCGCGCTCGCCGTCCACGTCCGCCACCACTCCTCGTCGCCTCGGCGAAGCGTGCCGGGCAGCGCTCGCCCCGGCCAGCGCCGCGCGTGGATCAGCCGTGGGCCACGAGGTCGGCCGGCACGTTCACGACCGAGTTCTCCTGCCCGAACTCGTTCATCACGCTGGCTTCGTTGTTCGGGTCCTTCACCCAGACGCCGTCGATGATGAAGCGGTACTCGTGTTGTCCACCGCCGACGGCGATGGTGCCGGACCACAGGCCGTCCTCGCTGCGCTGCAGGGGGAAGCCGTCGAAGGACCAGTCGGTGAACGAGCCGGTGACCCGCACCTCGCGGGCATGCGGCGCGTCCAGGACGAAGCGTACGCCCCCGGGGAGCGGCTGCGGCCCCTGGAAGGCCGGTGCGCGCGTGCCCACCTCGCCGACACGGAGGAAGGGCTCCTGCGCCAGGAGCTCCTCGGCCAGGGCGGCGAACTCCTTGGTGGCCCGGCCGGCGGGATCGAACTTGGTGACTGGCTGCCCCCGGCTGGCGGCTTCCTTGAGCTTCACCGTGTGACTGATCACGGTGCGGAGCATGGAGTCGCCATGGAAGTTCTGGATCTCGTAGAGGATGTCGCGGGAAAAGTTGGTGCGACTGTTGCAGTTGTTGGCGAGGACGCGGATCTGCACCTCGTGCCCGATCTCCTCCCGCAACAGCTCGATCGTCTCCCGCACTTTGTGCAGCCCGTGCAGGGAGAAGAAGCTCGGGTCCACCGGAATGATGGCTTCCTGTGACGCCGTCAGCGCGTTGAAGGTCAGCAAGCCAATGGCCGGCGGACAGTCGAGGATCACGTACTCGTAGGGGTGGCGCATGCTCTGCAGCTTGGCCAGGAGCCTGCGCTCCCTGCCGGGCCGGTCCTTGAGCTCCTGCTCCACCGCCGCCAGCACCACCGAGCCCGGGCAGACGTCGAGGTGCTCCACGACGGGAATGACGACTTGATCGAACTCGAACTCGGCGTGCATCAGTACGTCGTAGGTGCTGCGCTCGTAATCCTCGGGGTCGAGGTTGAGGCCCAAGGAGGCGTGCCCCTGCGGGTCCATGTCGACGAGAAGGACGTCCTTCTTGCGCTTGGCCAGCGCGGCGGCGAGGTTGATCGAGACGGTCGTCTTGCCGCAGCCGCCTTTCTGATTGACCACCGAGAGGATGCGCATCGGTTCTCCTTTCGACTCCAGCCCTTACCCGTCCTCTCGACCCACACCCAGGCTCCGGTCGAAGGGGCCCGCTCAGGTGGTTGACTCGGCGCTAGTTAATGGACGCCTCCGAAAGCCTGTCAAGCTCTTTTGCCGCGATCGCAGCCGCCGGAGCAAACCTGGCGGCGCCGTGGCGCGCGAGGCGCGGCGCCGGAAACGCCGCGCGCCCACGTAGGACGGGGAGAAGCTGGCCATGGATTCGAGCCGCACCTGATGGGCCGAGGCGGAGATGTGGACGAAGGCACCCTGGCCGGTGAAGATTCCCACATGGTCCGCTGGCTGGCGGCGGAAGGCGAAGAACACCAGGTCCCCGGGTTCCAAGTCGCCGCCCACCTGGCCCCCCATGGCCAGCTGTTCGCGCACCGTGCGCGGCAGCTCGATGCCGCCGACGGCATAGATGCGCGCCGCGAGCGCCGAGCAATCCAACTTGCCGGCGGGCATACCGGTGTGTGCGAGGGCGGACTCGACGATCTGCCGCTGCGGTTGCGGGAGGGCGGCGGCGCTGGCGGCGAGCTCCACCAACGAGGGGACGCCGGAAGCCCGGGAGGGCGGGGTGTCGAGGCGTCGGGCCGGATCCAGCCGGGCCCGCGCCTCGCGCGCCGTGATCGACTGACCGCACCCGGCCAGGAAGACCAGGAGCAGGGTCGCCATGACCCGGATCCACCCACCCATGCACCCCTCCACCCGTCGGGGTCCCACCCTACGAGGGGCATCCATCTCGAGGCAACATCACCCTGCATGGGCCTGCAAGGAACTTGCCGGCGAACAGCCATCACGTTGTTTTGTGGATGATTACGATGGAGTTCTCAGGAACGACTCGAAAGGATGCGCCGCGCTGCGCGCCGGCTCAGTCGGCGTACTTGAAGGTCTCGGGCGGGTAGTAGACGCCGTCCACCTGGGCCTCGCGCAGACGGCTCACGTCGAAGACCAGGATTCCCGTCTGCTGTACCACCGGGCCGATGCCGCGCATGAGGTAGAGATCGACCTGCTGGGCCAGGTCGTCTTCCGGCGCCATCACGTACATGCGCACCGCCAGCTTGACCACGTCCACCAGGCCGTCGGGCGTCCCGTACTCCCCCACCACCGTGCTGCCCGAACGCCACTCGAGGACGTCGTAGACGAATTCGACCGAAACCTCGTAGCGCGCCAGCAGGGAGAAGTAGAAGATCGGGAAAGCGGTGCTGTCCAGGGGGACGTCGAGGGGCGGCACGCCGGATCCCGAGCAGCGCAGCTGCTCGAGCTCGTTCCCCTCCTCGACCCGGCGGCGGATCTCGTCGGCGTCGGTCTTCACGTAGGTCCAGGTGACATAGCGATCGCCGACTTGGAGATCGGTGCTGGTCAGCTGCAGGGGGAAGCTCTCGAAGTCCCCCCACATGCCGTCGATGCACTGGTCCAGGGTGGTGTAGATCGGTTGGTTCGGATCCCGCGCCCCGAGCTTCAGCTGCGCGAGCCAGACAAAAGTAGGATTGTTCTGCCGCTCCGGCGATCCCGCCTCGGGGAAGTTGTCGCGCTCCGCCGTGAGCGTCATGCCATGCACGAAGAGTCCGCGCCCGGGAACGACGCTCCACAACGCATCGGCAGCGTACTGCGCCGGGATGTGCGTGAGCCGATCGCTGTCGCGCACCTTGGCCGTATCGCGGACGATCCAGATGAAGCCACCCTGGCTGGTGGACGCCGTCGTCGTGCCGGCGAGGAAGCTGCGACGGCGCCACTTGTTTTCCTTGTGGTTGTAGACCCAGAAAGATTCGGCGCAGTTGCCGTTGGCCATGCAAGCGGGCATGAAATCTGTCGCATTGCTCACCCGCTCGCCCTCGTAGAAGCCCGGGGTGCGGCCACCGGCGGGTTCGAAGCCGAACAGCTGCGGGTTGGAGTACACCGACCCCAGCACGGCGTCCACGGTGTCGGGACGGATGATCTGGGCCTGCGAGGCGCCGATGATGCTGAGAACGGAGTTACGGCGCACGAAGCGCGCCTCGTCGGTCTCCGGCGGGATCTGGTTGCGCCCGCCCTCGTTCTTGTACTCGGTGTACTGCGAATCGTCGTAGAAATAGAGGAGACCGCGCTGGGGGGTGGTGCCAAGCGGCAAGTCCGGGGGCAGGAACACCGGCGGTTGGCCGCCCTCTGGAATCTGAGGCGTGGGCGGCAGGCCTTCGTAACAGCCGCTGGGCCCGAAGACAAAGCAGCAGAACAGGAGCACCGGCAGGAGCCCCGCCAGGGTGGGACGGCACGGCAACATGGGCGCGGTTCCCCTCCTCACCGGGCCGTGCCCGCTCCGTTCGCGGCCGTGGCGCCGATGCAACCCGAGAAGCCGGAGTAAAATAGAGGTGTCCCCCGGTCCAGTCAACCCGCCCCGCGCCTCGGGCCAGCCGGGTCAGGGAGGCGGCAAGCCTCCATGGCTCGGCTTGGTACTCCTGGCCGTGGCTTTTGCCATCATCGAGGCGGCGATCGTCACGGCCTACCGCAGCCTCCTCGATCCACAGGGGGAGCGCTTCCCCCTCCTGCCGCTGCCCGGAAGCCTGGCGGGATTGGAGCGCGTGCGTGAAGCAGCGACGCTCCTTCTCCTCATCGCGGCGGCGCGCCTCGTCTACCGGCGCGCCGTCCCCGCCACCGCGACCTTCTGCTTTCTCTTCGGGATCTGGGACCTGGCCTATTACGCCACGCTCCGCTGCAGCCTCGGCTGGCCACGGCACGGGAGCGACTGGGACCTGCTCTTCCTGCTGCCGGTCCCCTGGCTCGGCCCGGTGTGGGCGCCGCTGCTCGTGTCGTGCGTCCTCGTCGTGGTGGGAAGCATGGTGCTGCGACACGAAAGTCGTCGCGGCCCTTTCCGCCTCGGGCGTCTGCACCTGCTCACCGCGGCTCTCGGTGGCGCCCTCTGCCTGTGGAGCTTCGTGACCACGCCGAGCGGCCGTGCCCTGGCGGCTCTGCCGTCACGCTATCCCTGGGAGTGGCTCCTCCTCGGCCTCGCCCTCGGCCTCGCGGCCTTCTCCCACGCCGTCTGGCGCAACCGGCGCCCCTGACCCGGCAAGGCCGGCGGCTGCTGGGACACCGAAACACCCTCGAGCAAGCCGAGATCAAGCCGGCGCGGCAACGGGCGCGGGAGTCTTCCAGCGCCGGTGCAACCAGAGGTACTGCGACGGCGCCGCGCGGATGGCTGCCTCGAGGAGGGCGTTGAAGCGCAGCAAGGTTTGGTGCACGACCTCCTCTTCGGGCAGGTCACGGCGCAGCGGCAGCGGGGGGTGCACGGTCAAGCAGTGCCGGCCGCCAGGAAGGCGGTGACCCAGCACTGGCAGCAACGGCACCTCGAGTCGCCATGCCAGTTGCACCGCGCCTTTCGGTGTCGAGGCGAGAGAACCGAAGAAGGGCACGAAGGCTCCGCGCCGCCGCGCGTCCTGGTCGGTGAGGACGGCGACGAAGCGATTGGCTTCCAGCTCGGAGCGCAAGCGGCGGAGGCCCATGCCACGCTCGATGGCGCGCTCGCCCACCGCCGTGCGCACCGCCCCCACCAGGGCCTCGGCGCGGGGATTGCGCAGGCGCTGCACCACCAGGGTGAGCGGGAAGCCGTGCGCCACCATCCCGGCGCCGAGGAGTTCCCAGTTGCCGTAGTGCGCGGTGGCGAGAATGGCGCCACGGCCCGAAGCGACGGCGGCTTGCAAATGCTCGGCACCGACGAGGTCCATGGCACTCCGGCGCTCCTCGGCGCGCAGGCGCGGCAAGCGCAGGAATTCGACCGCGAGCATGCCGAGATGCTCGTACGCAGCGCGTCCCAGTTGCTGCCGCAGGACCTGCTGCTCCGAGCCGGGGAAGGCGCGCTCCAGGTTTTGCAAGCAGACGCGGCGACGGACACCGAGGGCGAAGGCGAAGCGGCCGAGAGCCCGACCGCAGGCGAGCGCCGCCGCTGGCGGGGGCGCGTTCGCCAGCACCGCCAGAGTGCGGAGACCCAACATCTCCAGAGCATCGCGCACGCCGCCCTCCCGGCGCAGTCTATCAGCCCGCTCCCCGGCGGACACGGCCGCGCCGGTCGCGTTCGGCGAGGCCGAGCAGCTCGAGCTCGAGGAGCGTGCGTTGCAGGCGAGCAGCGTCCCAGCCGAGTCGGGAGCGCAGCACCTCGGGACCAACGGGCGGATCCAGGGCGGCGAGCAACGTTGCTTGCTCCGCCTGCGGTCCGCTGGGTTCGGCAGCGGCCGTCGCCGCGTGCCAGCCGAGGGCGCGCAGCACGTCGGTGGCTCCTTCCACCAGGGCGGCGCCCTGGCGCAGGAGATCATGGGTCCCCCGGCTGCGCGGATCCTGCACGTCGCCGGGAACCGCCATCACTTCCCGGTTCTCCTGCAGCGCGAAGCGCGCCGTGATCAGAGCGCCGCTCTTCCACTCCGCCTGCACCACCACCACGCCGCGCACCAGCCCCGCGAGGATGCGATTGCGGCTAGGAAAATGCCAAGGCCGCGGCGGCGTGCCTGGCAAGAGCTCGCTCACCACACAGCCGGAGCTCTCGATCTCGGCTTGCAGCGCTGCGTTCTCCGGTGGATAGCACACATCGCACCCCGATCCGACCACGGCGAAGGTGGCGCCGCGAACGTCGAGAGCACCTCGATGCGCCGCCGCGTCGATGCCTCGCGCCAAGCCGCTGGCGATGACGATGCCGGCGCGGGCGAGGAGCGCCGCGCTGTCCCGTGTCCAGGCGGCGTAGCCTTCGGTGGCGGCGCGGGCTCCCACCATGGCGACGGCCGGGCGCAGCAGGACGCCCACGTCCCCTTGGGCGAAGAGCGCCAGCGGCGGTTTGGCGATCTCGCGCAGCCAGGGCGGATAGGCGTCAGCGTGGAAGAGCAACAAGCTGCCGCGCCGCCGTTCGCGCCAGGCGAGGAGCGTTTCCTCCAGCGCCGACGCCGCCGCGGCCGGCGCCACCCCGGGCGGTTCGAGCGCCGACAGGCGGCGCACGCCGGCCAGCTCCCGGCGCTGGAAGCGCGGCACTGGCGCTTGCCAAGGCAGCAGCCGGCAGAGAGCGCGCAGCTCGCGTGGCTCGGGCCAGAGGGAAGCAGCGCTCACGCGGTGGAAGGATCGGGGCGGTGAGTGGCGGCCAGACGCCGCGCGCGGGCCACAGGCTCCGCCACGGCACGCACCAGCGCATCGAGACCGCTGCGGCCGAGGGCCGAGAGCGGCAGCACCTCTTCGCCGGCGGGCAACGCCGCTCGCGCCGCTTCGACGCCGGCGGCGTCGAGGAGGTCGATCTTGTTGAGCGCTACGAGACGATGTTTGCCCGCCAGCGGCAGCGCATAGGCTTCGAGCTCCCGCTGCAGCATGAGGAAATCCGCGGCCGGCTCGCCGCTCGCATCGAGAACGAAGACGAGGACGCTGGTGCGCTCCAGGTGACGAAGGAATTCGAGGCCCAGGCCACGACCTGCATGAGCCCCCTCGATCAGGCCGGGGATGTCGGCGAGCACGAAGCTGGTGTTGTCGTCCACGCGCACCACGCCGAGAACCGGAGAGAGCGTGGTGAAGGGATAATCGGCGATCTTCGGCGTCGCTGCCGACAGCGCCGCCAGCAAGGTCGACTTCCCCGCGTTCGGCTTGCCCACCAAACCGACGTCGGCGAGGAGCTTGAGCTCCAGGATCAGGCGCTGCATTTCCCCGCTCCTCCCGGGGTCGGCGCGCCGCGGCGCCTGATTGGTGGCGCTCTTGAAGGCGGCGTTGCCGCGCCCGCCACGGCCGCCGCGGGCAGCGACCAGCTCTTCTCCTGCCGTCACCACTTCCCCGAGCACCGCACCGGGAGCCGATTGCACCACCGTGCCGAGAGGGACGCGCAGGCGCAGCGGGGCGCCGTCGCGGCCGCGCTTGTTGGCACCCTGACCATGGCTGCCGCGCTCGGCCTGGAATCGGCGTCGATAGTTGTAATCGAGCAGGGTCACCACGTGCGGATCTCCCACCAGGACGACGCTGCCCCCATCACCACCGTCGCCGCCGTCGGGGCCACCCCGGGGCACGTACTTCTCGCGCCGGAAGCTGACGCAACCGTCGCCGCCGTCGCCGGCGCGCACCTCGATTTCGACGCGGTCGATGAAACTCGGCAAGCTTCGCTCCTCCTGCACGCCGCGGGCCAAACTCACAAAGCCGAAGCCGCGCGTCCTAGGCCCGGTCGCGGAGTGCCTGCACTAGGAGTTCGAGGCCTTCCCGCAGGTCTTGGAGTGGCAAGGTCGAGGACAGCCGAATGCCACCGGCGTGGTCGAAAGCGGTGCCGGGAACGACGGCGATGCCGTGCGTCTCCAGCAGGTATTCGGCGAGCTCCTCGCTCCCGCTGAGACGCGTGCCCCCTTCCCAAACCCCGAGGAACGGCTCGATGTCCAGGAAGACATAGAACGTCCCCTGGGGACGGACGAAGCGCAGCTCTGGCAGCTGCGCGAGGATCTGCAGGCAGAGATCGCGGCGGCTGCGGAAGTGCTGGCGCAGGGGCTCCAACGTCGCGGGAGGGAGCGCCAGCGCCGCCAGCACCGCTTGCTGGGAAACGCTGCTGGGATTGCCGGTGATGTGGCTCTGCAACTGGATCATGGCGCGCACCAGCGGCTCCGGCCCGAGGCCGAAGCCGATGCGCCAGCCGGTCATGGCGAAGCTCTTCGAGGCGCCGCTCACCAGTACGAAGCGATCCTGCAGCTCCGGCAGCACCTGCACCGGCGAGAGGTGCTCGCCCTCGAACACCATGTTCTCGTAGATCTCGTCCGAAATCACCAGGACGTCGGTGTCGCGCAGGGGCTCGAAGAGATCGCGCAGCTCTTCCGCACTGTACACCGCCCCCGTGGGGTTCACCGGGCTGTTGAACACGAAGGCCCGGGTGCGCGGCCCGAGCACGGCGCGCAGGTCGTCGCCGCAGGCCTTGAAGTCGCGCTCGTAAGGCGGCCGCAGCACGCGCGACACGCCGCCCAGCATGGCCACGTAGGCCGGGTAGCTGGTCCAGTAGGGCGAGAGCAGCACGACCTCGTCGCCCGGCTCGATGCACGCCGCGAGCGCGCTCCACAACACCTGCTTGGCGCCGGTGGAGACGATGGCCTGCGTCGGTCGCCACGAAACCCCGCGCCGCGCGCTGTAGTAGGCGGCGACGGCCTGGCGCAGCTCCGGCGAGCCGGCGGAAGCGGTGTAGTGCGTGTGCCCGCTGTCGATGGCGCGATGGGCTGCCACGCGCACGTCTTCGGGGGTGTCGCAATCGGGCTCGCCGACGGTGAGGTTGTAGAGGCGCCGGCCGGTGGCGCGCAGCGCGGCCACCCGCGCCGCCTGGCGCAGCGTCGCCGATTCCTGTACCGCCGTGCCCATGCGGGAGAGACGCAAGGAACGCACCGGGCTCATGGGGTCCCCTTGCTCTTTTGCCCGCCGCCCCGTCCGGCCATGGGGGTGCGCGCCGCCTCCAGATGGCGGGCCACGTTCTCGGGCACGAAATCCCGCACGTCCCCGCCAAGGGCATAGATCTCCCGCACCAGCGAGCTGGAGATGCAGGTGTTCCGGTCGCTGGGCATGAAGAAGACGGTCTCGAACTGCGCGTGCAGGCGCCGATTCGCCTGTGCCTGCTGGAACTCGTACTCGAAGTCCGTCATCGAGCGCAGCCCTTTGATGACGACGTGGATGCCGAGCTCACCGTAGGCCGCCGCCAGCAGCCCCGTGAAAGGCCGCACGCTCACCTGGGGCAGTGCGGCGCAGGCGCCGCGCACCAGGTCGCAGCGCACTTGCAGCGGCAGCATCGGCTCCTTCTTCGCCGACTCCGCGACCGCCACGATGACCCGGTCGAAGAGACCGCTCGCCCGGATCACGATGTCCATGTGACCGTTCGTGAGGGGATCGAACGTCCCCGGGTACAGAGCCACCCTGGGATCCGCCATCGGCCGTCTCCTCCCGTACCAGATACTCCACCAGCGTGTCGCCGAAGCGCTGCGCCCGGAAGCTGCGATACCCCGCCGGTGGTTGCCGCAGCTTCCAGGCGCGCCCATGCTGCAGCACGAACCAAGGCGGCTGCGACGGCCCCAAGGCGCGCAGCAGCGCCTCCTCCATCCCGGCGTCGTAGGGCGGATCCGCCAGTACCAGATCGAAGCGGCCCGGGGGCGCCGCGCCGAGAAAACGGACGGCGTCGTCCCGCACCACCAGCACCTGCCCGCTCGGCTCAAGGGCACGTAGGTTGCGCTCGATCAGCGCCAGGGCGCGGGGCTCCCGCTCCACCAGCACCACTAGGGCGGCGCCACGGGACCAGGCTTCCAACCCCAAGTTCCCGGTGCCGGCACAGAGATCCAGGACCCGGGCGCCGGGGACGAGGTCCTGCAGCACATTATAGATGGACTGCTTGACCCGGTCCGCGGTGGGCCGCAGCCAGTCTCCCCGGGGACCGTGGAGGCGGCGGCCCCGGAAGCGTCCTGCGGTGATGCGCAGCATGCGTCAGGCACCCGGTGGAGCGAGGCCGAGGCCGTGCAGAACCGCCTCCAGACTGGCTTCGAGGGCTGCCGGGTGCGTCTCCACCACCAGCTCCGCAAGGTCGCGGTAGAGCGGCTCGCGGCGTTGGTAGCGGGCGCGCCAGCTGCTCTCGTCGTCCAGGAGCGGCCGCTCTCCCCGGGCGGTGCCGAGTCGCGCCACGCACGCTTCCGGATTCGCCCGCAACCAGACCACCCGCCCGAGACGGCGGAGCAGGGGTCGCGCCGCCTGGCTCTCCACCACGCCGCCGCCGGTGGCGATGACCCGATCCGCACCGCCGCTGGTGAGCAAGTCGTGCAGCGCTCGCAGCTCCAGGGCGCGGAAGCCCGCCTCGCCGTGCCGCGCCAGCAGATGGCGGATGCTGCAGCCTTGCTCCGCTTCGAGACGCTGGTCGAGATCGACGAAATCGACACCGAGAGCGGTGGCGAGCTTCTGCCCGAGTGTGCTCTTGCCACTGCCCATGAAACCGATCAGGACGATGGCAGCCACCGGGCGACCTCTTGCACGTAATGACGCCACGCCGCCAGCACGTCGTCCAAGCAATCGCCGGAGAATTTTTCCAGCCACGCCTGGGCGAGAACGATGGCGACCACCGCCTCGGCCACCACGCCGCAGGCGGGGACGGCGCAGACATCGCTGCGCTCCACCGCCGCCCGCGCGGGCTTGCCGGTGCGCAGATCCACCGTGGGCAGCGCCCGCATCAAGGTGGAAAGCGGCTTCATCGCCGCGCGCAAGACCAGAGGCTCGCCGTTGCTCACTCCGCCTTCGCAACCGCCGGCGCGGTTGCTCTGCCGCTGCAGCCCGCCGGCCGCCGCCGGTGCCACGGAATCGTGCACCTGGGAGCCACGCAGCGCGGCGTTCGCGAACGCCGGACCGATCTCCACTCCTTTCACCGCCGGGATGGAGAGCAACGCTTGTCCGAGTCGCGCGTCGAGCCGCCGGTCCCAGTGCACGTGGCTGCCGAGCCCAGCGGGCACTCCCAGCGCCAGCACTTCGACCACGCCGCCCAAGGTGTCGCCGTCCGCCTTGGCGGCGTCGATGGCCGCGACCATGCGGGCGTGCATCTCCGGATCGAGCACGGCGAGATCGTTGGCCGCCGCCCGTGGCTGCACCGCGTCGTAGGGCACCTCCTCCGGCACCCGTGCTTCCACCGTGATCCCGCCGAGAGAGCGGGTGTGCCCGACGATGCGCACACCGAAGACGGCGAGGAATTGCCGAGCGACGGCGCCGACGGCGACGCGGGCCGCCGTTTCCCGGGCGCTGGCGCGTTCGAGCACGTCGCGCAGATCGCGGGCCCGGTGCTTGGTGCCGCCGGCGAGATCCGCATGCCCCGGGCGTGGCGCGGTGACCTCGCGCTGTGGTGGTACCGGCGCCACACCGAAGGGCGCCATGATCTTCTCCCAGTGCTTGTGATCCAGATTGGGGATGTGCAGCGCCAAGGGGCTGCCGAGGGTCTTGCCGTGCCGCACGCCGGCGGTGAAGGTGGCGCGATCCGCTTCGATCTGCATGCGCGCGCCGCGGCCGTAACCACCCTGCCGCCGGCGCAGCTCGGCTTCCACCGCCGCGGGATCGAGAGCCAGACCAGAGGGCAAGCCCTCGACGATGGCGGTGAGCCCGGGGCCATGGGATTCGCCGGCAGTCAGGAAACGCAGCGCCACCGTGGGCCTCCACCACGTCCAGAGCGGCGCACGGGGTCGACGTGCGCGACGGCGCGGCGCGCCGTCCGCTCCAGCCTAGAGAAGGGGGGGCCGCAGGCGCAAGCGCGCCCCGGCGGCGCGCCGCACAGCGCCCCCAACGTCGGGGCGGAAAGCGCGCGCGGCGCCCCGCAGGGCGCCGCGACGCGCAGAGTCGGCAAGTGGTGCGCTCAGGGTTTCTGCTGGTACTGCTGCCCGCCCAGGGAGGCCGATTCCAGCAGCCTGGGGGTCACGAAGATGATGAGCTCCCGCTTGTCGGTCGACTTGTTCGAGGTGCGGAAGAGCCACCCCAGACCGGGGATGTCCTGCAACACCGGGATCCCGGTCTTCACCTCCGACGAGACGTCGCGCATGAGGCCGCCGATGATGGCGGTCTCGCTGTCGTTCACCACGACCCGCGTGTCGGCCTCGCTGGTGTTGATGATCACGCCCCCCTGCACCGTCGCTTGGGAGGACAGTTCGCTCACTTCGGGATGCAAGTCCAGGGTGATGGTCTTGTCCGAGTTCACGTGCGGGGTGACGCGCATCTGGATGCCCACCGTGGTGAGCTGGGTGATGGCGTTCCCGGCCTCGTCGGCCACGATGAGCGGGATCTTCGAACCCACCAGGATCTTGGCTTCCCGGTTGTTCACCGTGGTGATGTTGGGGTTGGAGACGATGTTGGCGCGCTTGGAACGGGCCAGGGCGTCCAGCAACATGTCCAGCTGTCCCCAGGACTGCACCGTGCCGATGCGCAGCGCCCCCACCGCACCCGGCGTGGGCGCCGTGACCGCGGCGCCGCCGGTGACGTCGCCGAGGCTGACGTTGGTGAGGGACCAGGAGATCCCCAGGTTCTTGCTGTCATCGGCGGAGACGTCCACCAGCTTGGAGACGATCTCCACCTGCTGGGTGCGATCGTCCAGCTCCCGCGCCATGGAGCCGATCTTCTCCACGTTCAAGCGGATGTCGCTGACGATGAGCGAGTTGGTGCGGCTGTCGGTCTGCAGCTTGCCGCGGTTGGTCAACATTTCCGCCAGCGACGCCTTGAGCTCGGCGGCATTGGCGAACTCGAGCTTGAACACCTCGGTGACGATGGGCAGCAGTTCCTCGCGCTTGCGGGCCGCCGCCACCTCTTCCAGCTCCTCGTTGCGGATCTTCGCCATCTCGCCGACGCGGATGATGCCGTTTTCCTCGACGTAGCCGTAACCATGCGCCTTGAGGATGGCCGCCAGGGCGTCCTGCCAGGGGGCGTCCTTGATGCGCGCGTTGACCTGGCCCTCCACGTCCTTGCCGGCGATGATGTTCTTGCCGGCGTAATCGGAGAGGGTGCGCAGCACGGTGCGGATGTCAGCGCCCTGCAGGTCCAGGTTGATGCGGCGGCCGCTGCTCTCGTGCACCGTCACCGGCGCCTGAATCAGCTCCGGCGCTTGCCGGTCTTCCGGTACCTGCACGCCCGCGCGGCGGTAGGCCGCCGCCAGGCGCGGCGTCACCTCGCCGTGGGTGGCGGTGCCGGGTGCCGGCGCCGCCTCCGGAGCCGCGGCGTTCTGGGTTGGAGCGGTGGCGCCCGGACTCGGCGCTGCGTCCTCCACCGGGGCCGGGCTCGACGGCGCGGCCACGGTGATTTCCGCTGCCGGCGCCGGCGCCGAGCGGGCCGCCGGTGCAGGCGCGGTCGACGGGGACTTCTCCGCTACGGCCTTCTCTGCCGGGGCCGGCTCCGAGGCCGGCACCTGGCGAGCTGCCACGGCACCCACGGGCGCCGGAGCTCCGGTGGGGCTCACCGCCAGCACCAGTTTGTTGCCCACCCGGGTGACCTCGAACTGCGACGGCTGCCGCAGGTCGCAGACTAGGCGCGTCACTGCCTGGGGATCGCGGGCGTACTGCGAGATGCGCACGTCCTTCACCGGGCCTGCCGGCAGGCTGCGGGAGCCCACGCGGACGCTGTTCGATGCGCCCAGCAGATCCAGGACGATGCGCTCCGGGTTCGTCAGCATGAAGGACTTGTGAGTGACCTCGCCGTCCACGTCCAGGACGATGCGGGTTCCGTCTCCCACGCCGCGGACCTCGACCTCCTTGAGGGTCTGTGCGGCCCCGGCCATGGTCACCAGCAGTGACAGGGCAGCCGCGAGCCCGACCCGCATTGCGTGCTCACGCGTCATCATGTTCCTCACTCCTCGTCACGTTCACGCTGTAAACGAAGGTTCACTCGATCCACCATGCCGAAGACGTTGAGTCGTCCGACAAGTTCGTGCCGAGTGACCGAGACCACGACACCGTTACGCACGGGGTCGCCCGGGCTCAGGGCGTAGCCGAAACCCTGGGCGTCCTGGACGATGGCGACGTATTCCTCGTCTTCCCACAACATCCCGACCAGCTGCACCGTGTGCAGATCCACGAGCTCCTGCTCCGCCGGCTCGAAGTCCCCGCCCACGAGGGAGCGGAAGGGATCGCGCATGCCGAAAGAGCCATAGAAGAACTGTTTCTCCCGCAGTGCCTGCGGCGCCGTGTCCTCGGCAGGAAGCAGGAGGTCTGCCGGCGACTTCGCCGCTGCCGCCAGGGCCGCTGCCGGCGTGGCCTCTGCCGGCGAGCCCGTGGACGCCGAGCCCGTGGCCACGGGGGCCGAAGCCGCCGGGGTCACGGCCTCGGGGGCCGGTGCCTTCTCCGGAGCCGCTGCCTTCTTTTTCGCGCTCGCGGCGCCCGCGGGAGCGACGCAGAGCCACGCCACGAGGGGCCAAATCAGTCGAGACGAGCGAGTGCGCAGCATGGCTACTTCCCCCTCTTCGAGGCGGCGGCCGCGGCGTTCTTCGCCGGACCCACGGCGCGAGTAGGGCGTCCCTTGCGCGCCGCCTTCGGCGCCGCGTCTTCCGTGGGCGTCACGGCCTTGCCGTTGCGTCCGCCCGTCGCCGGCGCCGCCGCCACCGGTTCGGCGCTCATGTCGCGGAGCGAGTACGCCGTCGCCATGAAAGTGGCGATCAGGGTCTCGTCCTCGCGCCCCGTGCTCTTCAGCTGCTCGCGCGTCTTCGAATCGTGGCCCTTGAGGTGGAGCTCAGACACATTGACCAAGCGCGACAGGTTCGCCAGCCGCGACAGAAACACGCCGAGCTGGTGGTAGCCGCAGGCCACTTGCATTTCCACCGGGTTCTCGTTGAAGAACTCCTGCGGCCGCGGCGACCCGGGCTTGAACAACTCGAACTCGACCCCCACTTCCTCGCCGGCCTGGGTGATCTGCATGAGCAGCCGCGCCATCTCCTTGTCCGTGGGCAGCAACTGCTGCGCCTCTTCCCAGCGCCGTTGCAGCTCGGCGTGTTCGCGCTCCAGCTGCGGCAAGGTGGCGACGGTGCGCCGCGCCTTCTCCAGCTCCGCCGCCACGCTCTCGTACTCGCCGCGCAACCGGGTCACCTCGGCGGCGCGACGTCGATACCCGAAGGGCAGGAAGTCGGCGACGAAGAAGCCCCAAAGGACGGCGACGCTGACGGCCGAGCAGATCGCGATCTTCTGGGTGCGTGGATCCCGTAGCGACATCGTTACTCCATCCCCGGTTTAGGGTTGCGCGCTGGAGAGCTGCGGGCTCGGGGCCTCGAGGGCCGTGGGCAGCACCGGCGTGGGCTGGGCGTTGGAGACGAGGCTGAACTTCACGACCTCGAGGTCCTCCATTTCGCCCTTCTGGGTCACGTCCAGATCCACTTCCTGCCAGTGCTCCGCGCTCTCCAGATCCTCCATGAATCGCGCCACGATGAAGTTGGAGAAGGTGACACCATCGAGCTTGAAGCGCCGGTCGCCGAGCTCCGAGAGCTCCGACAGCCACATGTTGTCCGGTAGCGCCTGGCTGACCTCGTCCAGCAGCTGCACGCGGTAGTAGCGATCGCGGTCCAGCCGGGCGATGATGTCCAGGCGGGTACGCACCTCTTCGCGCTTCTGGGTGATGTCGCGGATCTTTTCCAGCTGCGGCTTGTAGCGCTCTGTCTCGGCGCGGGCCGCGGCGACGTCACCCTGCAGCTTGGCAAGCTGGCGGCTCTGCACCGTCGCCGCGGTGACGACGGCAAGTGCGATCACACCCAGCGCCGCGAAGGGGGCGACGGTGCCCAGGCGCGGGATCTGGATGGTCGGCAGCGTCCGACGCTTCGGACGTTCTTCCCGGGGAAGCAAGTTGATCCGGATCACGGCTCTACTCCACCCTGCGCAGGGCCAATCCGACGCCCACGGCCAGGAGCGGAGCGAGCTCCTCCGGGGGCTGTTCGGAGAACAATTCCGGCTCGAAGGCGACGCTCCGCAACGGGTCGAGGACCTCCACCGGCACTTGGTGGCGCTCGGCCAGGTGCTGGCGGAGCAAGGGCATCTGGGAGCCGCCGCCGGAGAGGAACACCGTGTCCAGTTGGGCGCCGCCCTCGGCGCTCTTCAGGTAGGAGAAGGAGCGCTCCAGACCACCGGAGAGCTCTTCCGCCGCCCGGGCGACGACCGTGCGCATGGTGTCTTCCGACACGCCGTCGGGACGCGCCTGCGTGAGCAGGCGCGAGGCCTCGTCCTGGCCGATGTTGAACTCGCGCTGCACCTCCTCGACGAAGCGCGAGCGCCCCACCGAGAGGTCGCGGGTGAACTGCGGCGCGCCGCCTTGCACGATGTTGAGGTTGGTCACCTCGGCGCCGATGTTCACCAGCCCGACGACCTTGCGCGGCTCGGGTCCATAGTTGCTCTCGTAGCAGTTCTGCACCGCGAACGCGTCGAGATCGATGATGCGCGGCTCCAGACCGGCCTCGCGCACCAGATCGGCGTGTTGGTGGATGAGCTCCTTCTTTGCCGCCACGAGGAGCACTTGCATCTGGTTGCCCGCACCACCCTCGTCGAGGATTTGAAAGTCCAGGCTGACGTCTTCGATGTCGAAGGGGACGTGCTGCTCGGCTTCCCAGAAGATGGCTTCGCGTGCATCCGCCTGGTCCATCTTGTCCATGAGGACTTTCTTGACGATGAGGGCCCGCCCGCTCACCGCGGTGACCACTTCACCGCCGCGGACGCCCGCTTGCGCGGCACACTCGCGGATGGCGTCGACCACCAGCAGGCGGTCCATGACCTCGCCGTCGACGATCGCCTCCGGGGGCAGGGGCACCACGCCGAGCTTGCTCAGCCCCGGCTGCGAACGGCTGAAGTCGAGTTCCACGATCTTCACCAGGCTCGAGCCGATGTCGAGACCGATGGAGCTCTTACGCGCGCGTGCAAACGAGATTCGCATGCTGGCCTCCGCGCGTCGCCGCATTGCAGCGACACCACGTGCATCGTGCATTCTTCCGATTCCCGACGGCGCCGGGCCGTTGGCCCCATGGGCATGCCGGAAGTTCGGATTCGCTGCGGTGCGCACCGCAAGCGTTGTGCCAGGGGGGCGTGAGGGTTACGCCTTCCTCCTCGTGCATCGCACCACCTTCCACACGCCTCCTTGCACCGCGTCGTCCTCGCAGACTTCGCGCCGAACGGGCCTCGTCGTGCCTCGTCGTGACGGCAGAACGCGACGCGGCCCGGGCTCCACGCGAGCTCGTTCGCTGCGGACGGCCCCGCCAGGTCCGTTGCAGCGGACGCTCGTCGCGCGCTCTCCTGCGCGCTCCTCTCTCGACACGTGCCCGTCGTGAGGGCATGGAGGCCCGAACAGGCCGTCGTGTCGAGCGACGCGGCGCGCCTGGAGGCGCGCCGAGGAGCGTCCGCCGCGACGACGGGCGACGACGAGGCCTGGAGAAGGGGTTGAAACGTTCTAGTGGCGGCGGCCGAGAGCGAGGTACCAGCCGGCGAGGTGGTCCCCGACGAAGAGCGAGAGCGCGGCGCTGGCCGCGAGGAAGGTGCCGAAGGCGAGCATGCTCTTACGTGTGCCGCCCCGGGAGAGGAGAACGGCGCCATAGAGCGAGCCGAGGAGCGCCGCCAGGAAAATGGTGAAGAGCACATGGAACGGTCCGAGGAAGGCGCCGATCATGCCGGCCAGCTTGACGTCGCCGAAGCCCATGCCTTCCACGCCCCGGGTCGCCTTGTACGCCGCCGCCACCAGCCAGATGAAGCCGGCCCCGGCGCCGACGCCGAGCAACGCCTGCAGCAGACCGAGAGGCAGCACCGTGGGCGCCAGCACCAAGCCGACGAGCAACACCCCAAGGGAGAGCTCGTCAGGAATGATCATGTGCTGCCAGTCGATGCACGCGATGGCGAGCAAGGCGGCGAGGAAGAGATAGTACGCGCCGGCTGCACCGAGGCCGTCGAAGTGGGCGGCGCAGCCCCACGCCAGTGCCGCCGAGGCGATCTCCACCAGCGGGTAGCGCCAAGAGATGCGCTGGTGGCAACCGGCGCAGCGGCCACGCAGGAAGAGAAAGGACAGCACCGGCACGTTCTCGAACCAGCGCACCGTGCGCCGGCACTGCGGGCAGCGTGAGCGGCCGCGCCAGGGCGACTCGTCACGCGGCAGGCGGTGGATGAGGACGTTGAGGAAGCTGCCGCACACGAGACCCAGGACCGCGGCAGCGACGATCACGGGATTCACGGCGGCACCTGCCCGCGCTGGCGCATCTCCGCTTCCAGCCTGCGCACGCTTTCCTGCGCGACGATGCGGAGCGAAGCATTGTCCGTGTGCTCGGACAAATCCTTCCACAGCAGGTAGGCCGTCTCCAGGCGTCCCAGCTTGCGGGAGAGGAAAGCCTGGAAGCGCTGTGCCCGCTCCTGCTGCCGCGGGTCCTGGCTCGCCAGCCGGAAGTAACGCAACGCCGCATCGGAGTCGTCGCCGACCACGTAGCTCAGGAATCCCATCTCGAAGGGCAGCGCCCCGGAGTCTGGGTTCTGCTGGGCCCCACGCCGTAACACTTCGAGAGCGGCGGGGAGATTGTTGCCGTCGGTGGCCAGCACCACCGAGCCGAGGACATAGGCATGCTCGTAATGCGGGTCGAGCGTGTTCACCGCCTGCAAGTAGTGTCCGAACTCGGAGAGATCGTTCCCCCCCTGGCGGTGCTGGCCGTAGTACTGCACCGCCTGCATCCAGGCCAGATCCGCCGCCGCTTCCCGGTAACCCAGGGAGACGACCTCGAGGAAGGGAATGGCAGGCAGCGCCGCCACCACGGGCCGCGGTTGGCGGCGCAGGAAGTCCTGGCCAGTGCGCCCAGCCAGCACGGTGGCGATGACGAGGAGCGCCAGGAAGAGGTACGGCAGCGCGGCCTTCATCGGAAGTCCCGTCGCCGGAAGATGTGGGCTGCAAGCACCAGCGCCGTCATCACGTAGAGCGCGGCGTAGCAACCGGCGACGACGAATTGATCCCTGGGCACGCCGGTGCCGTGCACGGCGGCGCCGCGCAAGTTGAACAGACCCAGACTGGGGAGCCCCAGGCTGATCCATTCGAGGAGCCGGTTGCCGCCGGCGGCCTGGACGGCGCGCAGCATCCCGGTGCTCAGGTTCCCGCCCACGAAGAGAGCGAGGGTGAAGATCGATCCCAGCGTCGGGGAGGTGAAGGTGGAGAAGAGCACGGCGATGCTCGCCATGACCAGCATGGACAGAGCGGAACCCAGGATGGCGGTGAAGTAGCGCGCGTGCCAGCCGAAACCGCAGACCTCGAGGCCGAGCGCCAAAATCGCAGTCATCGCCACGGTGAGCACCCCGAGCGTGCCCACCAGGCCCAGCCACTTGCCCGCCAGGTACTCGAGGCGCGTGAGCGGCTTGGTGAGGAGGACGTCCAAGCTGCGGCGGTCCATCTCGCGCCGTACCAGCGAGGTCCCGGAGAGCAGGATGACCAGGATCCCCAGGGTGTCGATGGCGGCGAGCCCGAGATCGACGACGACTTTCTTCTGCGCCCCCGGCGCCAGCGGCGTCAGCACCGTGGAGCTGCCGACGAGGACAGCAGTGAAGAGGAGCACCACATAGAGCACCCGTTCCCGCAGCAGCTCGATCAGGGTCCAGCGCGCGACCGTGCCCACCCTCTCCAGCATCAGGGCTCGCCTCCCGATCGCACCGACTGGGGCGATGGCAGCGGAGCCGCCGCCGGCGCTTCGGCCCGGCGCGAAACCTCCAGATAGATGTCTTCCAGCGAGACGCGCCGCGGCACCAGGGATTCGACCCTGCCTCCCGCTTCCAGGGCGGCATGCACGAGCTCCTGCACCTCCCCCGGTCCGACCGTGAAGATCACGTGGCTCCCGGCCCGCAGCGCACTCCGCGCCAGCAGACCCAGCCGGCGCACGTCGCGCTCCTCCAGGCCGGAAAGGGTGAGCTCGACGCTCTCCGCCCGCAGTCGGCTCAGATCCTCGAGGCGGAGCTCGGTCTCCAAGCGCCCGTCGCGCAGGATGCCGGCACGGGTGCACACCGTCTCGACGTCTGCCAGGATGTGGGTGGAAAAGAGCACCGTCTTTCCTGCCTGCCGCTGTTCCAGGATGAGGTCGCGCACCAGTTTCCGCCCCGGTGGGTCGAGTCCGGACATGGGCTCGTCGAGCACGAGGAGCTCCGGATCGCCGAGGAGCGCTTGCGCGAGACCGAGGCGCTGCAGCATGCCCTTGGACAGCTTGCGCAGCCGCGTCCCACGCGCCCCTTGCAGCTCGACCCGCTCGAGGAGGGCGTCGATGCGCTGCACGAGCGCTGTTCCGCGCAGCCCGAGGAGGCCGCCACAACAACGCAGGAACTCCACCGCGGTCAATTGCTCGTGGAAGCTCGGGTTCTCGGGCAAGTAGCCCAGCTGGCGGCGCGCGGCGCGCTCCCCGAGGGGCTTGCCGAACAGCGTGCCGTTGCCGAGATCGGGCCGCGCCAATCCGAGGAGGACGCGCAGCGTGGTCGATTTCCCGGCGCCGTTGGCCCCCAGGAGTGCATACGCTTCCCCCGCCTGGACGGCCAGCTCGAGGCCCCGCAGCACCTGGCGGCGCTGCATGAGGAAGCCCGTGGCGAAGGACTTGTGGATGTTCTCGAGGCGCAGCAGCATACGGGGGAGAACACGCAAGCAGTGTGCCCTGGAGAATGCAGCGCCGCTGGGCGCGCGGAAGTCAGGAAAACCGGCCGCTCAGAGTCCGTTGGTGAGGGTGAAGATCACGATGCCCCCTTCGCCCTGCCCGTCGATGACGTAGCCCACCCCAGGATCGAGGGAGCTGTCGTAACCTACGCGCCCCTCCGCATCGGCCGGTCCGGTCCAGGTTACCGGTGTCGCGTCGGTGTTGTCGAAGGGGTTGGAGACGGACGGCACCACGAGGTCGGCGAGGGTGTCGCCGGTGGGCAGCGCGGAGGTATCGTCGACGGCGTAGATGCCGGAGTTCTGCGCCGCGAAATCCTCGGCCGCCAGCTGCACGGTGTGGGCGTTTGACTTGACCCCGGCTTCCTTGGCGCGCTCCCGCATGCGGTAAAACGCTGGGTAGGCGATGGCCATGAGAGTGGAAATGATCACGACCACGAACATGAGTTCGATGAGCGTGAAGCCGGCTCGCCCGCGCATGGATGCTGCCTCCCCGTACGGACACCCGAGTACTGGAGCTTCGGCCCGGTCCGCCCCGGGCACAGCGTTGCCAGAAGCAAAACGTGGGGCGGTGCCTCGCCGCCCCGCCCCACGTGCACCGCGTACGATGCGTTCCGGATCAGATTCCGTTGGACAGGGTGATGACGACGGTGGCGTTGCGGCCCATCGCGTCGATCGTGTACTGCACACCAGGATCGGCGGTGGTGTCGTAGCCGACCTCGCCGTCGAGCGTGGCGGCGCCGGTCCACAGGACCGAGTTGTCCGCCGAGTCGAACGGATTCACCAGGTTCGGCGTGCCGTCGCCATCCGGATCGGGCAGCAGGTCGCTGATGACGTCGCCGCTCGGAAGGGCGGTCGTGTCGTCCGTCGCGTACACACCGTTGTTCTGGACCGCGAAGTCTTCAGCGGCCAGCTGCACCGTGTGCGCGTTGGATTTCACGCTCGCTTCCTTGGCGCGCGCCTGCATCGAAATGAAGTTGGGAATCGCGATTGCCGCCAGGATCCCGATGATCACGACGACGATCATGAGTTCGATGAGGGTGAAACCCTTGTTGGAACGCATGTCGAGTTTCCTCCAGGAGAACGCGGATTTAGATCGTCCGCACCAGACGCGGGGAAGTGCCCTTCCCCTGACGAACCCAGTCACGTCCACGACTGCCACCGAACTCCATGTCGGTGCGCACCGCGGCCGGCTGGAACCGGAGCGGCCCTCGCCTGCCGCTCGCGTCAGCATGGCCCATGCCAGGGGTGCGGACCGTCCAGACGCAACGCATCGCGACCGTTCGTATCCCCCGCACTTCCGAACCAGACCGACACAGGCTGCAGCTTGCGAAAGCAATGCCGCTCTCACTCCTCATGTTCCTTTTCCTTGTCTTCTCGCGCCCTTTCCTTGTCCAGGCCGTAGCGCTGGATCTTGCGGTAGAGCGTGGAAGCGTTGATCCCCAGGATCGAGCTGGCCTTCTTCTTCTGCCAGCCGGTCTCGTTGAGCACGGTGACCAGGTATTCCCTCTCCAGCTCTTCCAGGGTGACGTTGGTCCCCTCGAAGAGCCGTCGGGAGGCCCCCGGACGGCGGTTGATGCGCACCACCTCCGGCAGGTCATCCACCTGCAGCACCTCCCCCGCCTGGAGGATCACGGAGCGCTCGATGATGTTTTCCAGCTCCCGGACGTTGCCCGGCCAGTCGTAGTCCACCAGGAATTGCAGCGCCTCTTTGCTGATGGCCTGGGTGACGTCGGCGTAGTTCGGCCGGCTCTTGCGCAGGAAGTGGTAGACCAGGAGCGGGATGTCCTCGCGGCGCTCGCGCAGGGACGGCAGCTTCACTGGAATGACGTTGAGCCGGTAGTAGAGGTCGGCGCGGAAGCGGCCGTGCTCCACCTCCTCATCCAGCTCGCGGTTGGTGGCGGCGATCACGCGCACGTCGATCTTGATCGGGCTGGTACCACCCACCGGGATGATCTCCTTCTCCTGCAGCACGCGTAGCAACTTCACCTGGATGGCCGGGGTGGTCTCGCCGATCTCGTCGAGGAGGAAGGTGCCGGCGGTGGCCACCTTGAACAGGCCTTCCTTGTCCTTGATGGCGCCGGTGAAGCTGCCCTTCACGTGGCCGAAGAGCTCGGACTCGAGCAGGCTCTCCGGCAGGGCACCGCAGTTGATGCTCACGAAGGGACCGGAGGCCCGGGTGGAGCGGAAGTGGATGGCCCGGGCGATCAGCTCCTTGCCGGTGCCGCTCTCGCCGTGGATGAGGATGGTGCTGTCCGTGATCGCCACCTTCTCCACCAGCTGAAAGACGCGCTGCATGGCTGGCCCCTTGCCGATGATCATGCGCGGATCGCTCATGCTCTCCTTGCGCACTCCAGGACGCCCCGAAGCAGGTACCTCGCGGCGCACCCGCCGCATCTCGATGGCGTTGCGCACCACCATCTTGATCTCGTCGTTCTTGGCGTGCTTGATCAGGTAGTGGAAGGCTCCCTTGTTGACCGCGTCGATGGCGCTCTTCTGCGAGGCGTACGCCGTCATGATGATGACCGGGAGCTCCGGGTCGATGGCCTTCAGACCGGCGAGGACCTGGATGCCGTCCATCTCGCGCATCTTGATGTCCGTGATCACCAGGTCGAACTTGCGGGCCTTGGCCTCGCGCAATGCGTCCACGCCGCGCAGGACCCCGACGACTTCGTAGCCCTCCTTCTGGAGCATGATCGTCAGGTACTGGCACATGCTCTGCTCGTCATCGACGATCAGGATCTTCTCACCGGACATTCCTGCTCTCCTCCGTGACCTGACTCCATGCACTCGCCTCGGACGACTTGGGTTTCTGCCGGGGCTCGCGGCCCGGCAATGCCGCCGGCGTCCCCGGCGCCGGCGCTCGCGCTCCCGTTACCGCCGGGAGCTCGATGGTGAACTCGGCGCCGCCGCCGGCGCGATTGGCTCCTTCCAGCCGGCCCCCGTGGCTCTCGACGATCTTGCTGGCGATGGACAGCCCGAGACCGGTGCCTTCGGGCTTGGTGGTGTGGAAGGGCTCGAAGATGAAGTCCGCCTGCTGTGGGTCGATGCCGGGCCCGGTGTCCAGGAAGCGCAGGCGCACGCTGGGAGCGTCATCGTCGTCGCCACCGGCGGACTCCACCAGGATGGTGAGGGTGCCCTGGTGTTGCATGGCCTCGAAGGCATTGAGCGCCAGGTTCACGTACACCTGCTTCATCTGCTCCGCGTCGATGCAGAGCAGCGTCGCGCCCTCGGTGCGGTCCTGCAGCTCGATGCGGATCTCCGCGCCGATGTCCGGATGGTGCCGCAGCAGCGTCACCACATCCTCCAAAGCGGTGGTGGCAGGCACCACCTGCACGTCCAGGGGCCGGGAGCTGGCGTACTCCAGGAAGTCGTCGAGGATGCGGTTGAGACGCTCGCTCTCCTTCACCACCAGATCCATGAGCTTGCGCTGCTGTCCCTGCACCGGCAGCTCGTCGCGCAGCATGTCGACGCTGTTGGCGATGGCTGCCAGCGGGTTGCGCACCTCGTGGGCGATGCTCGCCGCCAGCTGCCCCACCGCCGCCAGCCGATCGGCGCGGCGCACGCGCTCCTGCATGCGCCGCACTTCCGAGAGGTCCTGGAAGTTGGCGAGGATGCCGCTGCGCTCTCCTACCGGCGTGTGCAGCGCCGAGGTCGACAGGCCGATGGGGCGTGGCGGTCCGTCCGGCTGCGTGAGCTGGAACTCGTAGCGATGGATCTCGGAGCCATCCTGCAACGTGCGGCGCAGCCGCTCGTAGAGCAGCGGGGCGCGCTCGGCGAAAACCTGACTCAAGGTGCCGCCGCGAAGCTCGCCGGACTGCAGTCCCAGGATGCGCTCGGCGGCCGGGTTCCAGTGCAGCAGGCGTTCCTGCAAGTCCACGGTGAGGAGGCCGCTGGAAAGACAGCGCAGTACGGATTCTGTGTCGTTCTGGTGCTGCAACAACGCCCGTCGCGCCGCCTCGTAGCGCACGATCACCAGCGCCGCGCCGCACAGGCTGACGCAGGTCGCCAGCGCCGCCGCCAGAGCGTGGCCCTGCAACGCCGCCAGCAAGGCCGCGCCGCAGGCCAGCACCGTCGCTCCACCCAACCACACCACCCGAGGTCTCCCTGCTAGGACCCGGAAATCACCGACACCAGCTTGAACATCGGCAGATACATGGCCACGAGCATGCCGCCCACGAGGACGCCCATGATGATGATCATGGCCGGCTCGATCACCGCGGTCATGGCTTCGACAGCGGCGTCCACCTCGGCCTCGTAGAAGTCGGCGATCTTGCTCAGCATCTCGTCCAGGGCCCCGGTCTCCTCGCCCACCGCCACCATCTGGGTCACCATGGGCGGGAATACATCGCAGCTCTTCAAGGGCTCCGAGATGGTGTTGCCCTCGCTGATGCTGCCCCGCGTCTTGAGGATGGCCTCTTCCACCACGGCGTTGCCCGCGGTGCGCGCCGTGATCTCCAGACCCTCCAGGATGGGTACGCCGGAGCTGATCAACGTCCCCAGAGTGCGGGTGAAGCGGGCCACGGAGGCCTTGCGGATGACGTTGCCCAGCACCGGAGAGCGAAGCATCAGCCGGTCCAAGGTGCGCCGGCCCTGTGGCTTCTTGTAGTAGGACTTGACCCCCAGGACGGCGCCGACCACCGCTCCCGCCATCAGCCACCACCAGCTGCGCATGAAGTGCGAGAGACCGAGCACGATCTTCGTGGGCGTCGGCAGCTCGCCGCCGAAGTCCGAGAACATCTTCGCGAAGGTGGGGATGATGAAGAGGAGCATGAAGGTCGTGGCCCCCACGGCGACGAAGCAGACGATGGCCGGATAGGTCATGGCACCCTTCACCTTGCGCTTCAGGGCCTCGGCCTTCTCCAGGTACACCGCCAGGCGCGCGAAGATGTTGTCCAGCACGCCGCCGGACTCGCCGGCCTCCACCATGTTCGCGTACAGGCGGGAAAAGATATTGGGATGCTTAGCCATCGCTTCCGCCAGGGTCATGCCGGTCTCCACGTCGGTCATGACCTCCGTGATCTTCCTCTTGAAGAACGGATTGTCCGCCTGCTGCGCCAGGATGTTCAGGCACTGCACCAGCGGCAGTCCGGCGTTGATCATGGTGGCGAACTGGCGGGTGAAGACGCTGAGCTCCTTGGTGGTGACCCGCGGCTTGCGCAGGCGGATCTCTTTGTTCGCTGCCGTCTTCGGCGCCACCGAGGTGATGAGGATGCGCCGCCGACGCAGCTGGTTGATGAGTTCCTGCTTGTTCTCCGCCGCCAGCTCCCCGCTGAGGATCTCCCCGGCTGGGGTGCGGCCTTTCCACACAAACGTCGTCGACATCGCGCACTCCTCGTTCTAACGACTACTTGGAACCAACGGGCAGTCCCGTGGTCGCGCTCAGCATCTGGCGGAGCTCCTGCTGCTCCGGGCTGCACGCCAGCGCCTCCGCTGCGCTGATCAAGCGGTTGATGACCGCCTGCTGCAGCGCCTGGTTCATGGTCTGCATGCCGTACTTCATACCCGCCTGCATGAGTCCGTAGATCTGGTGGATCTTGCCCTCCCGGATCACGGCCTTGATGGCGGGGGTGCAGATCATCACCTCCGCCACCAGCACCCGGCCGCGGCCGGTGGCCCGCGGCACCAACTGCTGGGTGACGACGCCTTCGAGGACGAAAGCCAACTGCGCCCGCACCTGGGGCTGCTGTTCTGCCGGGAAGGAATCGACGATGCGGTTGACCGATTCGAAGGTGCTGTTGGTGTGCAGCGTCGCCAGGGCCAGGTGACCGGTCTCGGCGATGGTGAGCGCCGCCCCCATGGTTTCCCGGTCGCGCATTTCGCCGATGAGGATGACGTCGGGATCCTGCCGCAGCACGTGCTTCAGGGCCGCCTCGAAGCTGTGGGTGTCGGCGCGCACTTCCCGCTGGTTGACGATGCAGCGCTTGTGCTCGTGCACGTATTCGATGGGATCCTCGATGGTGACGATGTGAGCGCGCCTCTCGCTATTGATCCGGTCGATGAGGCTGGCCAGGGTGGTGGACTTGCCGCTGCCCGTGGGACCCGTGACCAGGACCATGCCCTTCGGCCGCATCGCCAGATCGGCGACCACCTGGGGCACGCCGAGCTGCTTGTAGCCCAGGATCTGGTAGGGGATCTGGCGCACCGCCATGGTGACCACACCGCGCTGGAGGAAGATGTTGCAACGGAAGCGCGACAGGCCGGAGACGCCGAAGGAGAGATCCAGCTCCCGGTCGTTCTCGAAGCGGCGTTTTTGCTCTTCGTTGAGGACGCTGTAGGCGAGACGGGTGCACTCGTCCGGCGTGAGCACGGCGTAATCGCTGCCGCCGATAGCGCCGTCGACGCGGAACTGTGGCGACAGACCGGCGGTGAGGTGCAGGTCACTCGCCTTCAACTGGATCATTTTCTCGAGCAGCTCTCGGAGATTGATCACGGCATTCCCCTCGCGTTCACGCCTAGCTCTCCAAGTCGTCGCGGGCGGTCTCTTTCAAGACCTCCTCGACGGTGGTGATCCCGTCCTGGACCTTGCTGATGGCATGGAGACGCAGGGTCACCATGCCTTCCTGGATGGCCTTGCGCTTGAGTTCGGCGGACGAGGCCCGTTCCAGGATCTTCTCGCGCATCCCCGGCGAGCAGTGCAGCACCTCGTAGAGACCGAGACGGCCGGCGTAGCCAGTCATGTTGCACTCCGGACAGCCCTTGCCCTTGTACATCTTGAAACTGCCGCGCTTCGGGTCCCACCCCAGCTCGTGCAGTACTTCTTCCGAGGCCATGCCCACTTCGCTCTTGCAGTGCTTGCAGATACGCCGCGCCAGGCGCTGCGCCAGGATGAGGTTGAGCGAGCTGGCGACGAGAAAGGGTTCGATACCCATGTCCACCAGACGGTTCACCGTGCTGGCGCTGTCGTTGGTGTGCACGGTGGAGAGCACCAGGTGGCCGGTGAGCGCCGCCTTCACCGCGATGGAGGCGGTGTCGAGGTCGCGGACCTCGCCCACCATGATGATGTTCGGATCCTGGCGCAGGAAGGCCTTGAGAGCGGTGGAGAAGTTGAGCCCGATTTCTTCGTTCACCTGCACCTGGTTGATGCCCTCGATGTTGTATTCCACCGGGTCCTCGGCGGTCATGATGTTGGTGTCGTCGGTGTTGAGACGCGACAGCGCCGAGTACAGTGTCGTGGTCTTGCCGCTCCCGGTGGGCCCGGTGACCAGCACCATGCCGTAGGGAAGGGAGATGGCCCGCAGCAGGTTCTGCAACCCCAGAGGGTCGAAGCCCAGCTTCTTCAAGTCGAGCTGCAGATTCGAGGCATCCAGGATGCGCATCACGACTTTTTCGCCGTGCACCGTCGGCGCCGTGGAGACGCGGACGTCCACCTTCTTGCCCTTGATCTTGATCTTGATGCGGCCGTCTTGCGGCACCCGGCGTTCGGCGATGTCGAGCTCGGACATGATCTTCAGGCGCGAGACGATGGCCGATCGGAGGCGCATCGGCGGGGTCATGACGTCGTGGAGGACGCCGTCGACGCGGAAGCGCACGCGTAGCTTGGCCTCGTAGGGCTCGACGTGGATATCCGAGGCGCCGCGGCGCAGGGCCTCGGTGAGCAGCGAGTTCACCAGCTTGACCACCGGGGCGTTCTCGTCCATGGCGGCAGCGAGCCCCAGGTCCTGGTCCTGCTCCTCCTCCAGGACCTCCACTTCGCCGTCCATTTCCTTGATCACCGAAGCCAGGGCGTCTGCCTGGTCGTAGTAGCGATCGATGGCTTTCTTGATCGACCCCTCGGCGCAGACCACGGCCTTGACGTCGAGGCCGGTGATGAACTTGACATCGTCGATGATGAAGATGTTCTGCGGGTTCGCCATCGCCAGGGTCAACTGCCGCCCGATGCGGGCGATGGGAATCACCTGGAACTTGCTGGCCACCTCGGAGGGGACGAGGGAGACCACGTCGGCAGGGATCTTGACCTCCTCGAGGCGGACCGAGGGGACGCCGTAGTGGCGCGAGAGGAACTGCTCGTACTCCGGCTCCGTCAGGACCCCCATCCGCACCAGCGTGGCGCCGAGGGAAGCCTTTTCACGGGCGCTCGCCTTCTCTGCCTCGGAGAGTTGCGCGCGGCTGATGCGGGAGGACTCGAGGAGCTGGGTCGCAATCTTCGCGTCGAGTTGCATGCGTCTCCCCGCTCGGAATCTGGAGGGCCGTGGCGTTGCAGTTTCGCCGCCGGCGCGCTGCAATCGACATGCCCGCGACCCGCGGCGGCATGTGATTGCGCCGCGCGCGCTTCCACGGCCCTGCGGGACTCTCGAGGCGTGTCTTTCCGGGCGAAGCATGCAAACGGCGAGGCGGACGGTCCGTTTCCCTGCCGCTCGCCCCGGCAGCGCCTGCCGCCCCTTGGCACGACGCGGCATGACGCGGCATGACGCGGCATCGCGGGGCCGGCAAAGACACACGACCTGCATGCGAGAGCGTCAATCGAAGCGCAGGAGCGGTGCCAGTCGTGCTGCCGTGCGCGGGCCGATGCCAGGAACACCCTGCAGGTCCGCTGCTGCACGGAAGGAACCGTGCTCGCGCCGGTAGGCGACGATGCGGGCCGCCAGCACCGGGCCGACGCGCGGCAAACGTTGCAGCTCCTCGGCGCTGGCCCGGTTGATGGCGATGGGCTCCGGCGTTCGGGCGGCCGCGGTGTTGGTTGCGGGTGTCGTCCCGGTGTCGGCTACCGCGCCGGGTTCACCGGCGCCTGAAGGCGCCGCCACCGTATCGCCCATTGTGGCCGTGACCGCCAGCGTGTCCGGAGGAGGAGCCGACGGCGGCCGGGCTTCGAAGGGGAGGTCGAAGAGATCGAGGAGGCGCCCGCCGAGGCAGAGCGCCACGAACCACAGCGCCCCGCGCTGTCGCGACGACATCGCTGAAACTCCGATCCAGGAGGATGCGGCGGGGGAAGAGAAACGATGCGAAACGATGCGCAACGATCCACGCGCACGTCGACGCGGTCAGTCGAACAGATCCACGCGCACGCCGATGAGGGAAGTACGACCGGGGAGGAGAACACCGGGATGGGTTTCCACCGCGGTGTCGGCGACGTTCTGCACGTCCCAGTAGACCAGCATGCGCTGGAGCAAGCGGAAATCGAGGCGCACGTCCCCGGCGGCGTAGGGCGCCAGCGAGACGCTGCTGGTGAAGTCGCGGCGCGCCTCGAGGCGCCAGCGAGCCCGAAGCGCCACCTGCAGATCCCCGTGGAAGAGCTGCACCGCGGCGACGCGTCCGCCGACTTCTGCTTGCAGCTCCGGCAGGCCGCCGCGCTCGCCTTCCACTTCCGGCGTCCAGGCGAGTTGGCCCTGCAAGGCCCCAGGATAGGCGCTCGAGCCCAGCCGGAGCTCCAAGGCGGCGCAACCTCCGGCCAGATGGGTAGGGCCGGAACCAAGGAGCGGAAAGAGGAGCGCCGTCGCGGTGCCGTTGCGGTCGAATCTCTTCGCCGCTCCCGTGAGGGAGAGGGTGAGGCGTTCACCCTGGCGGCGCACGCCGCCGGCGGCGAAGATGCCGGGCCGCGCCCCGTCGTCTCCGGGGGCAAGGGATTCACCCCAGCCGGCGAAGCTCACCCCCCGGCCTCCTTGCGCGTGGAGCGCCCAGGGACCGCGGCTCCACTCGCCGTGCAGACGGGCGCTCCACTCCGTGCTGAGGTCGGTGCGATGGTGCACGCTCACCCAGCCGTTCCAGGCGAACGTCCCTCGCCAGTGGAGGTGCAGCTCCCCATCGTAGCGCTGGAAACGTCGTCTCTCCGGGCCTGGCGCCACGCCTTCGCGGTCGCCGTCCACATCCGCAGCGCGCAGGCGGAGCGCCCCACCGAGGCCCGCCGGCGCGTCGTGCTCCAGGTCCACCGCCACGCGCCCGTAGGTCTCGGTGATCTGCTGCACACCGGTGCTGAAACCACGCGACCGCTCCCAGGCTTGCTGCGTCACGTCCGCCACCAGCTGCCAACCGCGCAGCGGCCGCCACCAGCGCAGCGAGCCCAGAACGCGACTGGCTCCGGTGATTTCGTCGACGCTTTCGTAGCTGCCGTGGGCGTTGTCGAAGTCGTCGGCCAGCAGCACCCGCAAGCGCTCGCCGCCCTGGCGCTCGAAGCCGAAGATGAGCGAGCGGCCACGGCCGTCGTAATCGCCGATCGAGGCCGGCGCCGCTGTGGTCGGCGTGGGCCGGAAGTCCTGCCGGCCCCGTAGCAGCTCGTCGTAGCGCATGCCCACCCACCACCAGCGCGGCGGTAGCAGCAGCTGCAGCCGTCGAACGCGCGTTTCGAAGTCGCCGCGGCCGAGGTCGATCTCGGTGGCCGCGGTCTCGGTGGTGTGGCGCCGCGTCCACACTTCGATCCGCACCGGATCGGTGCTACGGAACACCTGGATGCGCTCGATCGCCGCGAGCGGGATGGCGTAGAGACGCGGGAAAGCCAGCTCGGGTTCCGCCAGATCGATACCATCCAGGCTGAGCTGGACGCGCCCGGGCAACGCCCCGAGGACGTGGGTGTATTCGAGCGAGCCCACGGCCCCACGGCGCGACATGGCGACACCCACCAGGTGACGCAGCACGTCCTCCAGGGAGAGTGGTTCGAAGGCGAGGAGCGTCTCGCGCTCCAGGGTTTCGTCTGCTCCGGCGTCGGGCGTGGAGAGCGGTGCCACCTGCGCTCGAAGCGGCACGGCGCCCAGCACGAGCAGGAGACCGACGCCGATGCAGCGCAGGAGGAGGACGCCCGGGCCACTTCCCCTCATGCCGGGCTCCAGCGCCGGGTGGCGCGCCGCACCCCGGGGACGACGAGAGCGAAGCTGATGGTGTTACCCAACGCGTGGGCCAGGGGAAACGGGAAGCTGAGACCGGCGATCATGTAGGCGAGATAGGGCGTCGTCTCGCGCACCAGGAGATAGCCCGCCGAGTTGGTGAGGACATCGTAGAAGAGCGTGAGCACCAAGCCACAAGCGCCAGCGAGAACGGCCTGCAGCGCCGCCGGCACCTGCGCGGGATGGCGGGCGAAGACGCCCCCCGCCGCCCCGAGCACCGACATGCCAAGGATCTGGGAGAGAAGGAGCGGCAACGGAGAAACGCCGTAGGGGTTGACGCCGGCATAGATCCCTTCGGCGAGAGCTCCGATCAAGGCGCCCCGTCGCACTCCCTTCAAGGTACCCGCGGTGAAGATGGCGACGCTGATCAACTCCACGTTCGGCACCACCGCCACCAGATAGCCGAGAGCGACGCAGACCGAGACCAGGAGCGCCGTGTGGATCAGCTCGCGTGTGTCCATCGCACTCCCGGGTCGAGGACGAAGATCGTCGCACCAGGCAGGATAGCGCCGACCAGGGAGGGTGGGAAGATGCGTGAGGAGCCGGGGAGGTGCGAATGCCTCAGATGCGCTGCAGGCGGGCGCGCACATCGCGGTAGGAGCTGTCGACCTGCGCCACCGCTTCGAAGTACCGGCGTGCTTCGCCGCGACGGCCGAGGGCTTCGCAAGCGACACCCATGCTGAAGCGAAGACCCAAGCCGAGCCGCGGATCGTCCTGCGTGTGCAGCACCGGGGCCAGGAGCTCGAGGATCTCGCCGTGACGGCCCTGCATCGCCATGCATGCCGCCATCATCTCGAGGCTGCGCTCGCGCAACGCCGCACTTCCCTGCGCCGCCTCGAATTCGGCCAGGGCCTCGTCGTACAGGCCCATCTCGTAGTAGGCCACGCCGAGGTCGTAGCGCGCCGCCGCGTCGTCGCCGAGCGCGAGAGCCATCTGCTTGCGGAAGGTGTCGATGACCTCGGACAGCTCGTGGGTCGATCCTCCTTCATGGGGATGCTGCGCCGCGAAACCGGAGGTGTCGTCGGGAACCCAGACGGTCTCGCGCAGCTCCTGCGGCGTGTGGGATGACGGCGGTCCGAGCTCGGGCTCGGGGAGCTCGAAGGGGGTCGGCTCGGTGGTCGCGGCAGGAGGTTCGGGCAGCCAGTCCGATGCGTCGGGCTCCGGCGTTGCCGATGCCGAGCCGAGAGCGAAGGTGGTGGCGCCGAAGGAAGGAGGTGGAACCGAAGCCGCCGGGTGCTCGTCTTGGGTCCATTCCGGAGTCGCGGGAGACGGCGCGAAGTCGGCTGCCGCGGGTGCGTCGGTGAACTCCGTCTTCGCGGCGCGTGTGGGCTCGTCGCCTCCGCCGAAGAGACCGGCGAGCTCAGCGAACGAGGTTTCCGGCAGCTCGTACTCGATCCCGCCGGTTTCTTCCGCCGCACCGCCGCTCGCAGCCTCGGGGCCGATTCCTTCTCCCGCTTCTCTGCCGATCGCCTCCAGATCGGGAGGCGAAACCGGTGCGCCCAGAGCGAAGGCCGCCTCGCCGCGATCGATCACGCTCCTCTGGTCCTCGTCCCCGGAATCAGCATCGATTTCCGGTGCAAAGACGGCGCTCTCCGCCTCGTCCTCTTCCATCGCCGCGTAGGCCCGGCTTGCCACCGCATCCGGATCCGGCTCCGGCGTCTGCGCCTCGCTCCCCTTCCCGGAGGCGGCGATCTCGGGCAGGTCGTCGCCGGGCTCGACACGCGAAGCCGAAGGTGCTTCGGTTTCCGGCGGGGGCACGGGCGGCAGCTCGGCGCCGAAGACGGTGCGCGCGATGGTGCCGCGGATGTCCTCGATCTGGAGTGCCCCGCTCTCCGCCGCGGCTCGCGGCGCGGCGGCGGTTTCCCCGCGGCGCTCCGGCGCCGCCGGTGCCTCGGGTTTCCCTGGCAGCACCCCACCGCGCTTCTCCACCAGCACCCGGAGCGAACGCATCTTGGTCGTGTAGCGACGGGCCGCCTCGTCATCGCCCGCGTCAGCGGCTCGTTGGGCGAAGCGCTGCACGATCTCGAAGGCGCAGGCGAAGGCTCGGGCTTCTTCGAGCTTCTCCAGGATTTTGCCGATGGGGGCTGCTTCCGGGAACTGCTCGGCGATCTCGCGGCAGCGCTCCTCCAGGATGCGGGTGTCGCCTTCCCGTCGCCCCTGCAGGAGCTCCAGGTAGTCGGCGAGCGCCGCGGTCGTTTCGGTCTGCAACCCCTGCTCGTGCCGCAGGCGCGCCAGACGGTAGCGCACCTCCAGGCGCGATGGCGCCAGCCGCATCACCTTGCGGCACAGAGCCACGGCATTGGCGTACAGGCCGAGCGCGGCGTAGAGATCGATGGCCTTCTCGAAATGCTCACATGCCTGCGGCACTTCCTCCTTGCGCAGGCACAAGTCCCCCATCTGATTGTGGAGCATCGGGTTCGAGGCGTCGGCGGCGATCGCCTGGCGCAGCTCGGCGAGGGCGGCATCCCAGTTCTCGCGCTGCGCGAAGTCGCGGGCGCGCCGCTGGAAACCGGTGGCCTTTTTCACACTTGACCCCCGCTCTTTAGACCGAGCCGTCGCTCCAGACCACGCGACCCTCACTGACTACGAGGGCGGCGTTGTTGACCCCGAACTGATAGGGCACCTCGCGGTAGTCTTTGCCGTGGGTCACCACCAAATCGCAACGCCGCCCCGGCTCCAGGCTCCCCAGTTGGCCGCCCCGACGGATCGCCACAGCTGCATTCAAAGTGCAGGCCACGAGGGCCTCCGCCGGCGTCAAACGCAACAGCGAGCACGCGAGCGACCAGATCGCTTGCATGCTCGGACAGTGGCTGGAGCCGGGATTGAAGTCCGTGGCCAAGGCCACCACGGCGCCGGCTTCCACCAAGGCACGGGCCGGGGCGTAGGCTCCGAGCGCCAACCCGAAGCTCGTCCCGGGTAGGAGCACGGCCACAGTGGCGCTGCTCCCGAGCGCTTGGATTCCCGGCGGCGACACCCGCAGCAGGTGATCCGCCGACACCGCGCCCAGACGGCAGGCCAACTCGGTGCCGCCATACGGCTCCAACTCGTCCGCGTGCAGCTTGGGGGCCAACCCCAGTCGCGCTCCTGCTTCCAGGATCGTGGCGCTCTCCTCGAGCGTGAACACCGAGGGTTCGCAGAAGACGTCGTTGAACTCGGCGAGGCGCGCCGCCTGAGGCAGCATCTCGTGGACGAGGAGGCGTACGTACTCCACGCGCCGGGCCCGGAACTCCTCGGGCACCTCGTGCGCACCGAGAAAGGTGGGAACGACGCGTACGGGAACTTGCTCCCCGGCGCGGCGGATCACTCGCAGCAGCTTGAGCTCGTCCTCCAGGGTCAAGCCATAGCCGCTCTTGATCTCCACCGTCGTGGTGCCGTGGGCCAGCATGCGGCGCAAGCGCTCCACGAGCAGCGCCAGCAGCTCGTCCTCACTGCGGGCGCGCACGTCGCGGACGCTCGAATGGATGCCGCCACCGGCGGCGGCGATCTCCTGGTAGCTCGTGCCGGCGATGCGTGCGGCGTACTCGGCGGCGCGGGCGCAGCCGAAGACGGCGTGGGTGTGGGGGTCCACGAAGGCCGGGATGACGCTGCGCTGCTGCGCATCCACTTCGACGCAGCCGGGCAGCTTCTCGATGCGGTGCAGCACCTCGTGCTCCGGCCCCCAGTGCACGATGGCCCCGGAACGGGCGACCAGCGCCGCGTTCTCCACCCGGCGCAGCCGCCCGAGGTCGCCGCGACGCAGCGGCATGCCCTCGCCGATGGGCGAGACGATCTCGCTGCAGTTGAAGAGGAGGAAATCGACCGCTGTCACGCCGCCCTCCGAGAGCACGGCCCCGCCGTGGACAGCCGCTGTCGACGCGGTGGCGGGCGCGTGTGCATGCCGTGCTTCAGTCTCCGAGCATGGGCAGACGCAAACCGTGCCGGTGTGCCGCGCTCAAGGCCTCGGGGTAACCGGCGTCGGCGTGTCGAGCAATTCCCATGCCCGGGTCACAATCGAGCACTCGGCGCAATCGCTCTCCCGCTTGCGGAGTGCCGTCGGCGACGATGACCATTCCGGCGTGCACAGAGAGTCCCATGCCGACGCCGCCGCCTTGATGCACCGAGACCCAAGTGGCGCCGCTCACCGCGTTGAGCAAGGCGTTGAGCAGCGGCCAATCGGCGACGGCGTCGCTGCCGTCGCGCATTGCTTCGGTCTCACGGTAGGGGCTCGCCACCGAGCCCGAATCCAGGTGATCGCGCCCGATGACGATGGGAGCGCGCAGCTCGCCGCGGGCGACGAGATCGTTGAGCGCCAGACCGAAGCGCGCGCGCTGGCCGTAGCCGAGCCAGGCGATGCGCGCCGGCAAGCCTTGTCCCGCCACTTGCGCCGAGGCCAGGCGAATCCACCGGCAGAGGGATTCGTCCTCCGGGAAGAGCTCCAGCACCAGCTGATCGGTGCGGGCGATGTCGGCAGGATCGCCCGAAAGTGCCACCCAGCGGAATGGACCCTTGCCCGAGCAGAAGAGCGGGCGCACGTAAGCTGGGACGAAGCCGGGATAAGCGAAAGCTTCGGCGACGCCGGCCTTCTGCGCTTGACCGCGCAAGTTGTTGCCGTAGTCGAAGACGACGCTGCCGGCGGCCTGGAAGTCGAGCAGCGCGCGGCAGTGCGTCGCCATGGAGGCGAGGCTGCGGCGAATGTATTCGGCCGCATCGCGCTGGCGCAAGGACGCTGCTGCCTGCACCTCGAGGCCCTGCGGCACGTAACCGTGCAGCTCGTCGTGTGCCGAGGTCTGATCGGTGACGATGTCGGGGCGGAAGCCGCGCTGCACGAGAGCGGGCAAGACCTCGGCGCAATTGCCCTGGAGCGCGATGGAGAGCGCTTCGCCGCTGGCGCGGGCGTGCTCGGCCCGGGCCAAGGCCCCTTCCACCGTCGTTTCCTGCACCTGACAGTAGCGGGTCTCGAGACGCCGGGCGATCCGTGCCGGATCGACCTCCACCGCCAGGCAGACGCCGCCGTTCATCGTCACCGCGAGCGGCTGCGCCCCCCCCATGCCGCCCAGGCCGCCGGTGAGGACGATGCGTCCTTGAAGACTGCCGTCGAAGTGCTGCCGCGCGCAGGCCGCGAAGGTCTCGTAGGTTCCCTGCAGAATGCCTTGCGTGCCGATGTAGATCCAGCTCCCCGCGGTCATCTGGCCGTACATGAAGAGGCCGCGGCGATCGAGCTCGTGGAAGTGCTCCCAGGTGGCCCAGCGCGGCACCAGGTTCGAGTTGGCGAGCAGCACGCGCGGCGCATCGGGATGGGTGCGGAAGACGGCGACGGGTTTGCCCGACTGCACGATCAAGGTCTCGTCCGCTTCCAGCCGGCGCAGCTCCCGCACGATGGCCTGGGCGCAATCCCAGTTGCGCGCCGCCTTGCCGATGCCGCCGTAGACGACGAGGTCTTGCGGGCGCTCGGCCACCTCGGGATCGAGGTTGTTGCAGAACATCCGGAGCGCCGCTTCCTGCAGCCAGCCCTTGCAGACCAGCGTCGTCCCCCGCGGCGCCCGCAGCCGCTTCTCCGCCAGAGCGCGATCGAGGTCGAAGGGCACGCTGCGGACGTCGGTCACCTTGCCACCTCCCACTTCATGCTGCACCTTCGACCACGAGCGCATCTACCAGTCAATCCGTCACATCCAGCCCGTCGCGTCCCTCGCCCAGTGGAGCCTGTCGCATCCAACCCGCGCACCGTTCCCAGGCAAACTCAAGGCGCCAGCGGCTCCTTCATGGCCGACACGGCCGCTGCGACGACGTTCTCGAGCGCCGAGGTCGCCGCCAGCGCCGCGATGTCCGGGGCGAGACTGCGGTCCTCTTCGAGGCGCGGCACAAAGCGGCGCACGGCCTGCAACGCCGCGGCAGTCGCCGGACCCGGAGCGAGCGGCGCATGGAACTCGAGCGCCTGGGCCGCGGCGATGAGCTCTGCCGCGATGGCGCCGCGGGCGTTGTGCAACAGACGCGGCAAGCGCACCGCGGCGATGCTCCCCATGCTGTTGTGGTCCTCCACACCGCCGCCCGTGACCACGTTGTCCGCCGCTGCCGGGTGCAACGCCGTCCGGTTCTCGGACACGAGAGCCGCCGCCAAATACTGCAGCATCATCAGGCCCGACTGCAGTCCCGGGCGCGGGGTCAAGCAGCGTGGCAGGGCTTCCACGTCGTGATCGTGGAGCAGACGGTGCAACCGGCGTTCGGAGAGGCTGGCGACCTCGGCCACGGCGACGCCGAGGGCGTCGAGAGCGAGCGCGAGCGGCTGGCCGTGGAAGTTGCCGCCCGAGATCACGCGCCCATCCTCGGGGAAGACGAGAGGGTTGTCGGTCACCGCATCGGCCTCGATCTGCAACACCCCTTCCACCCAGCGCAGGACGTCCTGGGAGGCGCCGAGAACCTGCGGCGTGCAGCGCAGCGAGTAGGCATCCTGCACCCGGGCGCAGTCGGCGTGACTGGCGACGATGGCGCTCCCCTGCAGCAAGGCGCGCAAGTTGGCGCCGACGGCGATCTGTCCGGCGTGACCGCGCAGCGCCTGCACGCCGGCGTCGAAGGCGGCGACGCTGCCGAGCATGGCCTCCACCGACATGGCTGCCCCCACTTGCGCCGCGTGCAGCACGAGCTGGGCTTCACTGCTCGCGAGGATCCCGCCAGCCGTCATCATCTGCGTGCCGTTGACAAGCGCCAGGCCTTCCTTCATGGCGAAGCGATGGGGCCGCAGGCCCTCCTGCTGCAATGCCGCCGCTGCCTGCTTGCGAGTGCCGGCGTGGAAGACTTCGCCCTCGCCGAGGAGTGCGAGACCGATGTGGGCGAGGGGCATGAGATCGCCGCTCGCTCCCACGGAACCCTGGGACGGGACGACGGGGATGAGGTTGTGCGCGAGGAGAGCGAGCAACGCTTCGGGCAGCGCCGGCCCGACGCCGGAATAGCCCCGGGTGAGGGAATGGGCGCGCAGCACCAGCATGGCGCGCACCACCGGCACTGGCAGTGGTTCGCCGAAGCCGGCCGCATGACTGCGGATCAGGTTGACCTGCAGGGCCTCGATGTCACCATCGGGGACGCGGGTACGAGCGAAGGGGCCGAAGCCGGTGTTGATGCCATAGAGCGCCTCGCCGCCGGCGACGGCACGTTGCAGCGTCTCGGCGGCTCGTTCACAGCGTTCCCGCGCCGCCGGCGCGAGCACCGCCGTCGCCCCTGCGGCCACGGCGCGCACATCGGCGAGCTCCAGGTGCTCGCCGTCCACCTTCACCATTCGCGTCGCCCGCGCCTCTGGCATCGTTGCTCCGCCCTCCGGCGCGCATCGTGCCCTTTGGCGCCACCGCCGTCAACGGCGCCGCTTCCGTCCACGGCGTCGCCGCCGTCAACGCCGCCGTTTCCCCAGGGAGCAGTTGAGGGGCCGGCGCGAACGGTCAGTGCCAGGCTGGCCCCCGCGCCGCTATGTCAGCGGCTGCCGCGGCGGGCCGGGAGGGAGCGTTGCCAGCAATCGCTGCACCAGGCCCGGGAGCGAGGCGGCCGCCGCGGCGGGCAGATGCAGGCCGTGTTCGGCGGCCCAAGCCGCGAAGGGATTCGGCTCCAGATTCAAGTCCAGGATCGGGATTCGCCGGTCGGCGGCGATCTCGCCCATCCGGAGCGGCAGCGACGTCGCCCCCGAGGTGCCGATGACGAGAAGGAATGCCGCCCGACGCGCCGTCTCGAGGGCACGGCGATAGAGAGTTTCGTCGTAGATCTCGTCGAACCAGAGCACGTGCGGCCGCGCCCAACCGCCGCAGCGCTGGCAGCGCAGCGCCTCCCGCTCGCGGGCACCGAGTCTGTCGGAGCGTCCGCAGGGTTGGAAGGACAACGGCACGGGCCAGAGGTCGGGGCCGCAGGAGGAGGCGCAGCGCATCCAGTGCAAGTTGCCGTGGATTTCGAGCGTGCGTTCCGGGCTGCTTCCGGCGCGTCGGTGCAACCCGTCGACGTTCTGCGTCACGAGCGCGAAACGATCCTGCAAGGATTCCTCCAGCTCCACCAAGGCGTGGTGCGCCGCATTCGGCTCTGCCGCCGCGCAGAGGTTTCGCCGGTACAGGTACCAGGCCCAGACCTCCTCGGGGTGGTCCTGGAAGAACAGGCGCGTCGCGATCTCCTGTGGCGCGTATTCCCGAGAGCCGACGGTCCAGAAACCCTCGGGACCACGGAACGTGGGGATGCCGCTCTCGGCGGAAATGCCAGCGCCCGTCAGCACCACCACCGGACCCGCCGGCGCCTTAGCGACCAGGGTCTCCAAGCTGCGGGGCGCCGAATCCAAGGCATCCTCCGTATCGACCGATCGAGAGCACCGCGAAATCGCCTTCGGCGCACGACGATCCGCTGGGATTCGGAACGGGTCGGCCGGTTGCTCCGCTCAGGAACCGCTCACCGCAACAGCAAGAGCCGGCCCGAGTGCTCCCCCAGCGACGTGCGCAGGCAGTAGCTGTACACGCCATTCGGAAGACCGGCGGGTGGGTCCCAGATGGCTTCTTGTGGACCTCGCTCCAGGCTGGACCCGCGCAGGAGCACGCTCACGAGCCGGCCGCGGACATCGTAGACGGTGAGGTGCACGCGATCCGGCCGCCCCAGAGCGAACGTGATCGAGGCCCGCGCACCGAAGGGGTTCGGGAACGCGCGCACCGAGGTCAGGCCTTCCGTGCCAGGCCAGATCGCGGTCACCTGTCCGAGCGAGCCGGAGCTGCGCCAGACGCCGTTGTACGTTCCGATGTAAAGGTACCCGTCGTCGGCGATGCTGAACGAACGGGCGTCCGGGATCTCCCCCAGGTCTTCCCACCGGTCGGCCTGCAGCCGAAGCACGTGGCCGCCCACGCCGGTGTCCGACAGCGCATAGAGGGTTCCCGTCGGGTCGAGAAGAAGGTCCTGAACCCACCAGACGCCCGGTCCGAAGGCCGGCATCGGCGACTCGATCCATGTTCCGCCCGCATCCACCAGGCGAACGACCCGCACCTCCGATCCAGCCGCTTGGGTTGCGACGTAGAGCATGTGTCCATCCGGCGCGAAAACGAGCGGCCCGTCGCCGACCGTAGCGATCTGCGTCCATCCGAAGCCGCCATCGTCGGAGAGGTAGGTCCCGGAGTCGTATGGTGAACCGGAACCAACCACGCGCAGCGACGGACCGGCCTCGAGAAAGTGCAGGTCCCGCGGCCCGACGCCGGCTGACCAATCGAAGACACCTGCCGCCGCAGCCGGTGCAGCATGAACCCCATCGAGACACGCCACGAGAAGGGAGCCGTTTGCGGTGACCACCGTGGCGGCGTGGAGAGCATCATATCCGCAGGAGGGCGCGCTGCCGCTCCGCACGCCTCCTGGCCCGACGGCGAACGCCCTATTCCAACCGTCGAAGGCGAAGACGATGCCGGAAGCGTCGCGGGCGAACACGCTGGCTCCGAGAATCTGAGCACAGATGGTCGGTGTCACGTCCGCCAGAAGCAGCCAATCCATCCCGTGGTTGGTGGAAGCGTACACCGAATGAGGGCCAGCGGCGAAGATGGTCGGCGTGCCCGGCGGGGTGTCGACCCAGATGGCAGAGGCAGTGCTCTTCCCGGGCCCGACCGGGAGCGCCGACCAGCCTGTTCCCCCATCCGCGGAGATCAAGATGCCCCGGGAAATGGTTCCGCAGATGTCGCAGCCGAAGCCTACGGTGACGGTGAACAGAGTGCCGTCGTGACGCAACACGAGCTCGCGCGGGATGGACTCGGTCGAGAGCTGGCGCTGCGACCACGTGACCCCACCGTCGGCGCTCTGGTAGATCCCCTGGGCGACGCAGCTCGGCACTCCCGGGAAGCCGCATCCGGGGCACGACATGGCGTAATGGCAACTGGTGTCCACAGAAACCGTGGTGCTTGCATCGTCGCCAACCAGGATGTCGTTGACGCGCTGTGTGGCAAATCCCAACAAACTCAGTTCGCCGTTCTCGTGTGCCCGGTACAGGCCACCCCATTGGCAGGTTGGATACCCGAGGCTTGCCAGACCGACATAGGCTCCACCCTCCGGGTGCGCCGCGAGCGCCGTCGCCGGTAGCGGCAGCGCCGCCATCTGCGCCCACGTCGCCCCCGCGTCGCCGGAGTGGTAGAGGCCAGAGGCGACGGCCGCCCAAACCGTACCGTTCGCCGCCACCTCGACGGCTTCGATCGTGGCCTGAGGGAGCCCGAGGAGTGTCCACGTCCTGCCACCATCCGCCGACCGATACAATCCCGATCCCGTGGCCGCGAATACTCGTCCGGTCGCATCGAACGCGACTTGCAGGATCGCCGGCAGCGATCCAGGGCGCGTCCATGTTTGGCCATGGTCGCTCGATACGAACTGGTCGCCGGCGCCGAAGGCCCAGACCTGGCCGTCGGGCGCGACCTCGACCGCCGACACCGGTGCTGGAAGAGCGGGCAGATTGGTCCAGCGCGACGACGCGGAGATGAGACGGCTCACGGACCGATCGTCAGTCGTGGCGAATAGGTCACCGTTGGGCGACAAGGCAATGTCCACGGCATTCCGTCCGAGCGGACCTGCCGTGGGTACGAAGAACCCGGACGCCGCGGCCCGGGCACACGCGACGGACGCCAGCAGAGCGACGGTGAGAATCACGGTGCGTGAAGACATGGCCACTCCTTGGAGGGGATGTCGGGTGAGGTGATCATTCTGGACCACTGACACTGCAAACGATGGCAGCACGGCCACGGACCCACATCGAATCCGGCAATGCCATGCTTTGGGTTGCAGTCGAGACCAAGTCAGGGAATGCCCTGGGGCCCGTGGCCACGAGGACAAGCCCCAACAGAGCCATCGGCCAAACCGGCACTATTCGTTTTGCTTGGGGTCAGAGTTCGTTAGCAATTCTCGTCGAAGGCACCTCCTTCGTCGATCCCGGAGGATGTCCTGAGCCATCGCGCCCGACGCAGTCGCGTAGTGCGCACCCGACCATCGCACCGCGCCAGGTTAGCGCAGGAGAACGGTCTTCGCGGAATACACCGTGCCGTCCAGATGGACGCGGACGAGATAGACGCCACTCGCAACCTGACGGCCCCGGAGATCGCGCCCGTCCCAGAGGATCCGTCGTGCGCCGCTCTGGGGGACGAGATCGTCGAGCTGCGCCACCCGGCGCCCCCCGACGTCGTAGATGTCGACCCGGACACCCTCGCCCTTGGATTCCGCCACCAGGATCTCGACGCCGCCGTCGGTTCCGCTGCGCACGAGCACTGGTTCCGCTGTGGCGACAGGCAATGGCTTGCTCGCGCATCCCTGCGGATCGTAGAGCTGGCCATCGTCGATACAAGTGCCCTTTCGAGTCACCGGCACGCACACGGACACGACGCCGCTGCACTGGGCGGATTGCGGTTCTCGAGCGACGAAGGAGAGCCGATAGACGCGCCCGTTGCGTTGCGGGTCGCGTGCCGCGCGGAGCGACGCGTCCGCAAAGCTGAGGAGGGCGTCGGGACAGTGGACGGAGCTCGGCTCATCGCTGCTGACGCCAGTGAGATTCACCGCCACTGGATTGCCGCCGGCATCGAGGGCGTCGACGTGCACGTTCACGAACTGACTGCTCGGCGGCCAGAGCGAGGTGATGTCGGCGCGTCCGGTCAGGCAGTCGTCGGAACATTGGCACTGGATGGACAGGGTCGACGTGGCCACGAACGCCTCAGAGCATCCCGCCGTCCGCGCCTCCGCACGGATGCTGTACGAGGTCACCTGGCAGTCGTTGGTGACCTCGCGGCTACCGGAAACCACGGCACCCGGAGCGACACCCGAGTGCGAGGCCACGTGTACGCCACCGACGAAGATGTCGATGTCCGCGGACACGGGCGAACAGTTCGTCACGGTGCCGGTGACGTTCAGAGTCGCTGCCGGACAGCCGCGCAGGACGGGAGCCGCTGCGATGCTCACGCACGGAGCGGATTCACAGCTACAGGTCGGCTCGTGCACGCACACGCTCAGGAGGCAGTCGTGGAATCTCTGCCCGGCGGCGGCCTGGCACGCCTCGAATAGGGCGCTGCAGGTAGCGGGGGCGCCGCCCGACTGCAGGCAGGCCACATATTGGTCGTTGCAGCGAGTCGTCTCGAAGCCAAAGTTGAGGTGGCAGTTGCCGCAAGGGTCGTTGCCCACAGGGCAAGGGCGGGCGCAAGCAATGAAGTCGGCGTCGGCCGCGGCGAGGCAGTCGGCATTCTGGGCGGCACACAAGGCCAGCTGGTCCGGATCCCCACCAGCGTTGGCGACGCAGGTCTGATAGTCCGCATCGCAGGCGGCGATGCTGGCGCTACGGGCGCAGTTGCAGGTGTCGATGCAGGTTTGGGCGGAGGCGAGGGCGCTCGTCAGAACCGAGACGGCTACGACCGCGAACGCTGTACCCCTGGAGACGCAAGACATACGTCCCTCCGATGTAAGCACTGTTGTTCGCGCTCTCAGGGCCGGCAGTGTAGCCGTATGCGGGCCCAATCGTCAAGAAATCAAAACGACTGGCTTCCGTGTTTCAGGCTGCTTGCAAACCACTGGCGGACGTGGGCCAGCATGGATTCCGGCGTCTCGAAGCTCCGGGTGCGGACGGGAAGCGAGGCCACGAAAGTCTCGCCGTAGGCCCGGCTCTCGAGGCGGCCGTCGAGGAGGAGCACGGCTCCCCGGTCCTGCCGCGTGCGGATGAGGCGCCCGAAGCCTTGACGGAAGCGCAGGACCGCTTCGGGCAAGAGGAAATCGCCGAAGGGATCCTCGCCGCGAGCACGTAGGCGTTCGCAGCGGGCCTCGACCAGCGGCTCGTCCGGTGGGGCGAAGGGAAGCTTGGCGAGCACCAGGATTTCCAGCGCTTCGCCGGGGAAATCGACTGCCGCGCACAAACTCCGCCGGTAGACGTACCAGGCCCAGACGTCGGGATGACGGTGGAAAAACGCCTGCGTTGCCATTTCCTGTGGCGCGTAGGTGGAAGAACCCACGGTCCAAAATCCCTCGGGCCCCCGGAAGGTGGGGATGCCACTCTCTGCCGAGATCCCGGCCCCGCTCAGGACGACTACCAGGCCTGACTTGGCGCTCGAGACAAGAGCCTCCAGTGTGTCGGGCAGCGCGTCCAAGGCTTCCTCCCCACTGACCCCGAGGTAAATGTACTTTGACCTGGGCCATCGAGCTTCGACGCTGCCGTGTAGCAGGTGGAACCGTGTCGAAGTCATCGCTGAGGATCCGCTCTAAAATCTCCTGATAAGTCACTGCGGGGAAACCCGTTGCTCCCTTCATGGGGGCCCTTGGCACCATCGGGCGATGCGCCAGAGTCCATCCAGCTTGAGACCGTTGCGGCCTGGCAGACCGACGGGGCGAAAAAGAGCGTTGAAAGCAACTTCGGGATGCGTCGCTTGTACTTGGTGTGGGGACCATTCCCAAAGGCGTTTGGAGCCCTCCACGGGATTGGAGGAACGCTATGAAATCCTGGCTACGACCATCGACCCTTGTCGTACTGCTTCTTTCTGCCTGGGCGCAGGCAGGGCAAGCCAACGACACTCGAGCAATCCTCGAGACGCTGCGCGCAATCGTTCCCGTGCCACCTGAATGGGAAGGCATCTGGGCCACAGAAGACTCGAGCTACGACTGCTATGAACATACTGTCTACACCGTTGCGTCCTGGCAAGACACGATATGTGCCGGCGAGGAATTGATTCCCACGCCCGAGGCGCCGTATCCAGAGGTCTGCAGAGGGACAGCGACGGCGACGACTCTCCATCTCGAATGCGCCTGGAGTGTTGGGGATTGGCTTTGCACGGATTCCTTCACCCTGACGTTGGACGCTACGCGAGATGGAGATTCCTTCTATTACGTTTGTGTTACCGAGGCGGAGTCGGCTGGTGCAGCTTGCTTTGGCGGCGGGTGCACAGTCGAGCACGTTCATGGTACGCGTATCCTCCCTGCCCACTGCGCCACGCCGACGTTGCCGGTGAAATGGGGTGACGTGAAAGCCATGTATCGCTGATTCTAGTGTGACCCGTCGTCAAGCGCAGCCTCCCTCCCCTCTCGGCCGTGGGGGAGGCTGCCCTACTAGGCGAAGACGACGGATGAGACGCTCCGCACGCGACGCATTGGTCCCGTAGTCCGCGCCGTTAAAGAGGATTGTTTCGCCGTTCAAATCGTGGAGCGCGAGCGGCGCCACGAGGGCGTTGCCGCCGTGCGCAGTGAACCTATCCGATTTGGTTTTCCATTCCACGATCGAGCCAGGTGCGCACGTGCGCGAGCATCGTCTCCGGCGTGTCGAAGCTCTGGGTGCGGACCGGGAGCGACGCCACAAAGGTCTCGCCGTAGGCCCGGCTCTCGAGGCGGCCGTCGAGGAGGAGCACGGCGCCCCGGTCCTGCCGCGTGCGGATGAGGCGCCCGAAGCCTTGACGGAAGCGCAGGACCGCTTCGGGCAGGAGGAAATCGGCGAAGGGGTCCTCGCCTCGCGCCCGCAGGCGTTCGCAGCGGGCCTCCACCAGCGGCTCGTCCGGTGGGGCGAAGGGAAGCTTGGCGAGCACCAGAACCTCCAGCGCTTCGCCGGGGAAATCGACGCCCTCCCAGAAGCTCGCGGTGCCCAGGAGAATCGCCGCAGGCGTGGCCGTGAGACGGTCGGCGAGGGTGGCGCGCTCGGCCGTGATCCCCTGGGCGAGGAGCGGTGCTTTGCCGCCGAGGCGCTGGACGAGCTCGGCGTGCAGTGCCCGCAACATAGAGTGCGAGGTGAGGAGGACGAGCATGCGCCGCTGGGTCTCGCGGTGCAGGTTCTCCACCAACGCCGCCATGGTCGGCACGAATTCCGGATCCCGATAATCTCCGAGGCTCGCCGTGTGCACCACCGTGCATTGCGCCGCGTACTCGAAGGGAGATTCGACGGTGAGCTGCCGCACCGTCGAGGCGAGTCCCAGGCGGCGTCGCACGAACGCCGCATCCCCTTCCACGAAGAGAGTGGCCGAGGTGTAGATGACGGCGCGCTCTGGCGCCGAGAGAAGCTGCTGCAGCGCCGCTCCCACCTCGAGCGGCGTGGCGACGATGGCGGTGAGCGCGGAGTCGGTGCCGCTGAAGTCGAGATGGTAGACCCAGTCGTCGTCGGCAGCTCGAAGGACGCATTCCAACGCCTGCGATGCTTCCTGCAGCAAGGAGAGCACGACGCCGGCGAGCTCGGCCAGGCCCGCCCCCGGCGCCGTCACCGCTGCCGCGAGGCACTCGCTCTCGGCTTGGGCTGCTACATCGAGCCCTACATCCAAGGCCTCGCGCAGCGCCGTGACCTCGGTCTGCACCCGGCCGAAGACTTCGTCGGCATCGCGGTAGCGCTGGCGCGGGCGCACCCGGGCGGCGCGAGGCAGCGCCGCATCGAGCGTTTCCAAGAGCAGGAGGAGCTGCCGCCGCACCGTCTGGCAACGCTCGCCGAGACGCACGACGAGCTCTTCGAGGGCCGCCGAGGTCCCTGGTGTGGCCCGACGTTCCGCCTCCAGCCGGCGTGCGGCGACGACAAGAGTCTCGCCGCGACCGGCGTGCAAGCGAACGGCGAGCGCCTCGGTCGCCACGCCTTCCAAGGCGTGGGCCTCGTCCACGACCAAACCACCGCAGTCTCCGAGGAGCGTGCCCTCGAGCCGCCCGTCCTCGCAGAGCAAGGCGTGGTTGACGACGACGAGATCGGCGGCTCGCGCTCGCTCACGCGCCGCGTATACCGGGCACGGTGGGTCACCCCGGCAAGCGCGTCCGGCGCAGGTCTCACGCCGGCTGCGCACCGCCTCCAGGTGCTCCGGCGCGCAGCCCGGCAGGATCTCGTCCAGGCTGCCGTCGTCACGGCGGAGGAGCGCGAGAAGTAGGCGCAACAATTCCAGGCTACCGCCGCGCTCTCGCCAGGCTTGCACCCAGCGATCGAGAGCGGTGACACAAACGTAATTCCCCCGTCCGAGCAACTTCGCGAATCCCAAGCCGTGCCCGCCGTCGGAGCGTGGCACTGCGTCCAAATCGAGACTCGCCCACAACCAAGGGAGCTCGCGCTGGACGAGCTGCTCCTGGAGCGTCCGTGTGTGCGTGGCGATGACGACCCGGCGTCCGGAGCGCACGGTGTGCACGATCGCCGCCAAGGCGTAGGCCAGCGATTTGCCACTGCCCGTGCCCGCCTCGACGACGAGCACCTCCTGCTTCTCCAGCGCCTCGAGGACCGCATGCGCCATCTCGAGCTGTCCCGCGCGCGCTTCGAAGACGCCCTGCCGAGGCGCCGAAGACAGGTGCTCGTAGCAACGGTCGAGGAGAGGGTGTGGCGCTTGCAGCGCGGCTTGGCGCAACGGTCCCCGAGCCGGCGGCGGCGCCGGGCGGCGCTGCAGACGCTGCAAAACCACCGCGGTGAGTGCCGTTCCGAGACGGCGCCTGGCCTCGACGGCTTCCGCCGGCAGAATCTCCATGGCGAGCCGGAGCAGACGTGGATCCGCGCCGGGCCGACATGCGGCCTCGATCTCCGGCAGCACCTCGGCGATCACGGTGTCCCTTCGAGGTAGGCGAGGAACTGCGCCTCGTCGAGCTGCGGGATGCCGAGCTCTTGCGCTTTGTCGGCCTTGCTGCCCGGATCGGCGCCGACCACCACGTACTGTGTCTTCTTGCTCACCGAGCCGCTGACGCGCCCGCCGCGCGCTTCGATCGCCGCCTGCGCCTGCGGTCGCGTCATCTTTTCGAGCGTCCCGGTGAGGACGAAGGTGAGGCCGGCGAAGGGTTGTGGCCCGCTTCGCTTCGCTGGTTCGGGCCGGAGCACGCCGAGATCGACGAGATCATCGATCAGCGCCCGAGTCGTCTCCCCGTGCAGGAAGGCAGCGATGCTCGCCGCCACCCGCGGTCCCACGTCCTCCAGCTCCTGCAACTCCTCGAGGCTCGCCCGGCGCAGCGACTCCACGTCGGGATAGCGCGCCGCCAGCACCGCCGCTCCGGCGATGCCGACGTGCCGGATGCCGAGAGCGTGGAGCTTGGTGCGCCAGGGGCGCTTCTTGCTCGCCGCGATGGCGTCCAGGAGCTGCTGCGCCGACTTCTCCGCGAAGCGCTCCAGAGGGAGCAGGTCCTCGAGGCGCAGCCGGTAGAGATCGCCGAAGCTCCGGACGAGGCCCTTCTCCACCAGGAGCTTCACGTTCTGCTCGCCCAGGCCGGCAATGTCCATGGCATTGCGGGAAGCGAAGTGCTGCAGGCGGCGCTCGAGCTGCTGCGGACAGCTCGGGTTCTCGCAGCGCACCGCCACCTCGTCGGGGTTCTCCACCAAATCGGCCCCGCAGGAAGGGCACTTCTTCGGGAAGCGGTAGCGCTTCTCCTTCCCCGTCCGCAGCTCGCGCAGCACGCCTACGACCTTGGGGATCACGTCGCCCCCGCGCTCCACCAGCACGGTATCGCCGATGCGGACGTCGAGACGCTCGAGCTCATCCCGATTGTGCAGCGTCGCCCGGCCGATGGTGATGCCTCCGAGCCAGACCGGTTCGAGCTCCGCCACCGGTGTGACGCTGCCCGTTCTCCCCACCTGCACCGTGATGTCCCGCAGCTTCGTCCGTACCTGCGCCGAGCCGAACTTGAAGGCGATGCCCCAGCGCGGCGCTTTCGCCGTCACCCCGAGCTCGCGCTGCTGCGCCAGGGAATCGACCTTGATCACGGCGCCGTCGATCTCATAAGGAAGGTCCTCCCGCTGCGCCCGCAAGGAGGCGATGGCTTCGTTCACCGCCGCGAAGTCTCGACAGTGGCGGTTGTGCTCGTTCACCGGGAAGCGCGCGCGCCGCAGCGCCTGCAGCGTCTTCCAGTGCGTGGCCAACCCGAGCCGCTCCGCTTCCACCAACTGGTAGACACAGAGGGTGAGCGGCCGCGCCGCCACCTGCTCGGGATCGAGGAGCTTGAGCGAGCCCGCCGTGGTGTTCCTCGGGTTGGCCAAGGTCTTCTCTCCGGCCTTTTCGCGCTCGGCGTTGAAGCGTCGGAACGCCTCCGTGGGCATGAAGATCTCGCCGCGCACCTCGAACTCCGGCCAGGGGGCCTGCACGCGTTGCGGCAAGGTCTTCAGCGTGGCCACGTTGCGCGTCACCTCATCGCCACTCCGGCCGTCACCGCGGGTGACGGCGCGGACATAGCGTCCGCCCTTGTAGTGCAAGCTCACGGCGACGCCGTCCAGCTTGGGCTCGACGACGTAAGCGGGTTCGGCACCACCCAAGAGCTCCACGACCCGGGTGTGGAAGGCGGCGAGCTCACTGTCGTCGTAGGTATTGTCCAGGGAGAGCATGGGCACCTGATGCGCCACGGTCGGGAAGTTCCGATCCGTGGCGCCGCCGACGCGGGCCGTCGGCGAATCCGAGCGGCGGTACTGCGGATGCTGTGCTTCCAGCGCCGCCAGCTCCTGCACCAGCGCGTCGTACTCCGCGTCCCCGATCTCCGGCGCCGCCTCCTCGTAGTAAAGCTGGTCGTGGCGCTCGATCTGGCGCCGTAGCTCCTCGATACGCTTGGCCACCGAAGCGCTCATGCTCACTCCGCCGTGATCGGTGTGGTGTGGATCGGAAGCCACGCCGTGCGCCGACGGCCCATCCCTGTTCGTGGATCGCTGGCCGTTCCACCAAGGCCCATGAGGACACGGGATCCGGCCTCTGCGCCGGCGCATCGAGGCGCGACCCTGCGCTCCCCTCGCCCGGTGGGGCTCCCCGGAGAGTAGCGCTGCGCGGCGAGTTCCGGTAGGACCGGGCAGGCTTGCCTCTCGGCAGCTTGGAGGACTACGCTTTCCCTCGCCCTCTCCTGACTGCAGGAGGTGCTCTTCATGTTCTCGCTACGGATCCTTCTCGTCATGGGCCTGCTCGTACCGGCAGCACGCGCCGAAGTCATTCTCTATGTCGATCGGCAGTCGTGCTTTCCGATGGCGCCGTTCCAGCCGGCCTTCGCGTACGTCATGGCCTACGATCCATCGAACCACGGCTTCACGGAGCTGCAGTTCGCGATCGCCGGACTGCCGGTGGACGTGCTCGCAGCCAACCTCACCCCGTTCCCTGCGGGAGCGACGTTGTCGGGGAATCCATTCACTGGCTCGGGGTGTACGATTTCCTTCCCGGATTGCACCGCGAGCGGTGTCTTCGGCCCGGTCGTGGTGCTCTCCTTCCAGTTGCTCGCGCTGCTGAACGCCAGCGATCCGCTATTGCAGGTCACCGGCGCCAGCGACTTCCCTCCCAGCGTCGGCTGCCCGCTCGTC
>DASRJW010000028.1 GCA_035649275.1 Candidatus Krumholzibacteriia bacterium | reverse complement strand
CACCGCGGCCTGGCAGCTCTCGATGACCGCTTCGATCCCGAGGGCCAACAAGTCCGAGATGCCGAGGTCCAGCCTTCCCCGCGTGGCCTCGATCCGCCGCCACAAGCTTTCCCGCGAGCGATGGGGCTCGGTGGCGGCGGCGATGCGCCCGAGCGTCGCTACGGCGTCCACCGGGAACTGACCCATGGCGGACTCGCCGGAGAGCATGACGCAGTCCGTCCCGTCCAGGATGGCGTTCGCCACGTCCGTGGCCTCGGCGCGGCTCGGCTGGCGGCTGTGTGTCATCGACTCGAGCATCTGTGTGGCGGTGATCACCGGCTTGCCCTGGCGCACGGCCTTGCGCAGCAGCTCCTTCTGGATGATGGCGATCCGCTCGATCGGCACCTCCACGCCCAGATCGCCGCGGGCGATCATGATGCCGTCGGCGGCCGCGAGGATCTCGTCGAAGTGCTGCAGCGCCCGCTGGCGTTCGATCTTGGCGATGATGAAGGGAGCATGGCCCAGAGCGGCGGCGGCCGCCCGCACGGCCTCGATGTCCGCCGCCGACTCGACGAAGGACTGGCTCACGGCTTCCACGCCCTGTTCGAGGGCGAAACGGAGGCAGTCGCGATCGCGCGGGGTGAAGGCGGGAATGCCGAGCTCCAGGCCCGGGAGGTTGAGGCCTTTCTGTGAACGCAGCTCGCCGCCCACGAGGACGCGGCAGCGCACTTCGGGCCCCTGCACCGCGACGACCTCGAGCTGCACGAGGCCGTCATTCAGGAAGAGACGGTTTCCGGGGCTGACGACGGCAGGCAAGCGGTCGAAAGCCACCGAGGCCCGGGTGGCGTCGCCGACGATCTTCTCCGTCGTCAGGGTGAACGACGCTCCGGCCTCCAGCTCTACCGGATCGGTAGCCAGCCGCCCGATCCGCAGCTTCGGTCCGGAGAGATCCGCCATGCAGGTGACCTCGAGACCAGTGGCGCTCGAGGCGGCGCGCAGGGTGGCGATGGTCTGGGCGTGGGTGGGGAAATCGCCGTGGGAGAAGTTGAGCCGCGCCACGTTCATCCCGGCACGGAGCATGGCCTCGAGCACCGCGGGCGTGGACGACGCGGGCCCCAGTGTCGCCACGATCTTCGTTTTGTGCGCCGGTAAGTTCATGGTGCCGACTCCTTCTAGCCGATCCTTGCACCCGCGGCTGCCGATCCCGGTCTCCAGTCACTCGCGGACGAGCAGCGCCCAGACCGGGCAATGATCGCTGGCAGCGCGATTCTCCTCCACGACCCCCACGGTGGAATCGCCCGCGGCCAGCCGGAGTCCACGGGCGAGCACGTGATCGTAGCGGAAGCCCACGCCGAGGAAACGCGTGGTGGGGACGAGGTCGCGCGTCGGCCAAACGAAGCCGCTGCGCGCGAACGTCTCCCCCGCAGCCTCGGAGTTGAAATCTCCCGCCAAGATCACCGGATCAGGGGACGCCAGAGCGTCGGCGAGGAGGGCCTCTAGCTGCTCGTGCCGGGCGCTTTTGGAGATTCCCATGGGCGAGGGGAGGTGCACGGCGTAGACGCGGAAGCGCTGGGCGCCCCGCCGCAACGTGGCCACGGTGATCACGCGTGTGAGTCCGGTGAACCGGGCGCGCTGGGGCATGACGATCTTGCGCGGCTCCTCGAGGGGCCAGGGAGAGAGAACGGCGCAGCCGAAGTCGCGGCCGTAGCGCGGATGCAGCCCGCTCGGATAGTAGATGTAGTTCATTCCCAAGGTGGCGGCGATGCGTTCCACGCTGGGGGCGTCCATCTCCTGCAGTGCCAGGAGATCGGGCCGGCGGAGCGGTGCCGCCTGCCGCAGCACCGCGAGAGCGCTGTCGATCTGCAGTGCGAAAGCGATGTTGAAGGTGACGACGCGGAGCGGAGCTGCCGCAGGCGGCGCCACGTCCTGTGCGCTTGTCGGCTCCAGAGGAGCCGGTGCGCTACCAGGAGAGTCCGCACCACTTCTCAGGCTCCGTGATTCCCCGTGACGCCCGGTGTAGAGCGGGCCCGACGCCTCGGGATAGTTCGTGGCGGCACAGGCGCACGCGAGCACGAGGAGGATCCAGCCAAGCAAGACTCTTCGCCATGGCCTGCGGACTTCTAGTCCTGGGTGGCGGCGCTCGCACTCGAAGGGTGGTCGCCGCCGCTGGGTCCGCGCGGCTCTGGAAAGCAGGGGGTGCATGCCACCTCCGCGCCTCACTCTACACGGAGCGAAACGCCGGCGCTGGAACCTCTGCCGGACTGGTGCGTACGTTCGCCCATGGGCCAGCCCGGGCCCCGCCCCCCTGGGCCCCCGTTACGACCAGGACGGCTGGGCCCGCCCGCGCGGAGCCATTTGCACCGGCGCGTGGGAGCCACCCCGCGTGGAGTCACCTGCACCAGGCGCTTTGGAGTCACCTCGCGCCGTGCCACCCGAACCAACACAGGAGTCATGATGCCCTCTGTCGCGATTCGAGCCCGTGTTCGCCCCTTGGAGCGCAGCGGTGCGAGCAGTCTTCTCGGAATCCTCCTGTTCTTTGCTGCGGTCGCCCCCGGTGCCGCCACACCTTGGAGCGGAAAGGAAGTGGTCGAGGGCGGCGTCACCCAGGTGAAGAACCCCGCCACACCCATGGAGAAGCCGCTCGTGCTCACCTTGGACAAGCAGTGGCGCATCGGGGGCGAGAGCGAGGGCGAAGGCGAGTTCTTCGGCCTGATCACCGATATCGCCCTGCACCCCAAGGGCGACGTCTACCTCGTCGACGCGCAGCTCTCGGAAGTGAAGGTCTTCTCCAAGGAGGGGAAATACCTGCGCACCATCGGGCGCGAAGGAGAGGGCCCGGGCGAGTTCCGCCGTCCGACCCGCTTGTTCTTCGATCCCGAGGGCAACCTCGGAGTCGTGCAGACGCAGCCGAGCCGTGTCGTCATGTTCAAGCCCGACGGCACACCGGGCACGCCGTTCCCCCTGAAGAACCCGGAGGACGGCGGCTTCCGCATGCTGATGAGTGCCTCCTATCGCGGCGGCTCCCTCGTGGTGCAGGGTAACAACTTCAGCCACAAAGAGGGCTCCATCGAGCGCACCAGCGCGCTGGTGCGGCTGGACCGGCAAGGCAACGAGGTGGCGCGCTTCCACCAGATGGCGAGCACTTCGAACATGGCCCGCCTGGTCCTCAAGGAAGACGAGTTCGGCGTGCCCTGGACCGTCGGACCACAGGGTGACGTCTACGCCTCTCTCGACCGCACCTGGAAGCTGAACGTCTGGTCGCAGGACGGCAAGCTGCAGCGGATCATCGAGCTGGAGTATCAGCCCGTGATGCGCACGGCGGCGGAGATCGAGAAGCGCAAGAAGGAAATGAGCTCGCAGATCCAGATCCGCACGGGCGCGGGGCGGGTGGAGCCTGAATTCGACATCAGCGACCGGGAGCGCGACATCCGCTGGTTCGCCGTCGCCGACGATGGAAACCTCTGGGTGCTTTCGAGCCGCGGCTGCCGTGACCTGCCGCCCGGGACCCTCGGCCATTTCGACGTCTTCGACCCCCAGGGACGCTACCTGCAGCGCGTCACCCTCAAGGGTGACGGGGACTTCGAAGAGGACCGGTTCGTGCTCGCCGGAGATCGATTCTTCGTGGTCAAGGAGTTCGCGGCGGCGATGCGCGCCATGGCCGGGAAAGAGGGAGGCCAAACCGAAGACGACTCCGCCGCCGTGCCCATGTCCGTCCTCTGTTACCGGTTGCAATGGGGACCGGCCAAGGGGGTGGCCGCCTCGACCCGCTGAGCCGCCGCGGGGAACAGGGTCGGTCGGAGGGATGCTACAATCCGGGCCTCGCATCCCGACCGACCCGTTGGCGCCGCACTGAGCGGGCGGCAGATTCCCGCAGGACGTGGCCATGAGTGCAGGCAAGACTGCCTCTCCACCGCCGGGCGGGCGCGACGAGGCGCGGATTCGGCTCGAGGCGCAGCACGCCATCCTGCGCGTCCTTGCTCAGTCGCCCACGGTCGCGGACGCGACGCCGCGGCTGCTGCAAGCCATCAGCGAGAGCACTCCCTACGACTTCGGCGCCGTCTGGCGTCTGGACCGCAAGGCCGGTGCGCTGCGCTGCATCGAGACCTGGCAGCGCCGCCGGCTGGACCTCGATGCCTTCGAGGCCATCACGCGCGAGACCCCTCTTGCCAGCGGCGAGGGCCTACCGGGACGCATCTGGGCCAGCGGCGAGCCCGGCTCGCTGGCCGACTGGGGCCGCGAAGGCGCCGGGACGCGGGCGGATGCGGCAGTGCAGAGCGGCCTGCGGACGGCCTTCGGCCTCCCCATCTTCTTCGGCCAGCGCTTCTTCGGCGTCCTCGAGTTCTGCGGCGTCGAGCCCGGAATCCCCGACCCGGCGCTGATGCAGGTGCTCAACGACGTCAACCGGCAGATCGCTTTCTTCGTCACCGCGAGGCGTGCCGAGGAGGAAATGCAGGAGCTCTTCGATCTCTCCATCGACCTGCTCAGCATTGCCGGCTTCGACGGCTTCTTCAAGCGCCTGAACCCGGCCTGGGAACAAGCCCTGGGCTGGAGCCGCGCCGAGCTGCTGGCGAAACCCTATCTCGACTTCGTGCATCCCGACGACCGCGCCGCCACGAGCACCGAGGCGCAGGCGCTCAACACCGGCTCGGACCTCATCCATTTCGAGAACCGCTACCGCACCAAGAGCGGCGACTATCGCTGGTTCGCCTGGAGCGCCAAACCCTCCCTGGAGCGCCGCGTGGTCTACGCCCTCGCCCGGGACGTGACCGAAATCAAGCAGGCGGCCGCCGAGCTGGCCCTGGCGAAGGAGCTCGCCGAGAGCGCCAGTCACGCCAAGAGTGAGTTCGTCGCCAACATCAGCCACGAGATCCGCACCCCCTTGAACGCCATCATCGGCATGACCGAGCTCGCGCTCGACACCAAGCTCACGCCAGAGCAGCGCGAGTACCTCTCGGTGGTCAAGGATTCGGCGGATGCGCTGCTCGGCCTGCTCAGCGACCTGCTCGATCTCTCCAAGATCGAGACGCGCCGCTTCGAGCTAGAGCGCGTCGAGTTCGATCTCTGCGACACCCTCGGCGGCGCCATGAAAGCACTCGGCGTGCGGGCGGCGCAGAAGGGCATCGAGCTCATCTGCGACGTCTCTTCCAGCGTCCCCCATCGGCTCATCGGCGATCCCGGACGTCTGCGCCAGGTGGTGGTCAACCTGGTGGGCAACGCGGTCAAGTTCACCGACCACGGCGAGGTCGTCGTGCACGTCGTCTGGGAGCAAGGGCCCGGCGGCGAGCCGCGCCTGCACATGCGCGTCACCGACACCGGCATCGGCATCCCAGCAGAGAAGCAGCAGCGCATCTTCGAAGCCTTCGAGCAGGCCGATGTCGCGACCGCCCGCGACTACGGCGGCACCGGTCTCGGCCTCGCCATCGCTGCCCGTTTCGTCGAGCTCATGGGCGGGCGCATCGAGGTGGAGAGCGAACCGGGGCGCGGCAGCACCTTCCACTTCACCGCGCACTTGCCGGCGGTGCCGCCGCCCGCGACCGCCGCCGGCGAACCGAACGGCCTGCACGGACTCAAGGCCCTCGTGGTGGACGACAACGCCACGGCGCGCGGCGTGCTCTCGCGCACTCTGGCGGAATGGGGACTGCAAGTGGAAAGCGCCGCCGGCGCCGAAGAGGCCCGCGAGCGCGCCGAGCGCGCCGCCCGCGACGGCGCTCCTTTCCGTCTCGTGCTGGTGGATTCGCACCTGCCCGGAACGAACGGCACCTCTCTGGTGCGCAGCCTCCGCCGTATCCCCGGCGCGGCGCCGGCCATCCTGCTCCTGCTGCCCTCCATGGGCAGCATCCGCGAGGCGGCGGGCGCCTACCGCGTCGGGGCTTCCGGTTTCCTGGCCAAGCCGGTCGAACCGATGCAGCTCATGGCCTCGATCCGCACCGTTCTCGAAGGCCGCACCTGGGGGCAGGAAGAGCGGCCGGCGCGCCGCCGGCGCGGCGCCGTGCGCCGCAGCGCCTATCGCGTTCTCGTCGTCGAAGACAACCCGGTCAACCGGCGTCTGGTGCAGCGCCTGCTCGTCAAGATGGGGCACGTGGTGCGCCTCGCGCGTCACGGCCGCGAAGCGCTCGCGGCGCTCGAGCGCGACAACATCGACGTGGTCCTGATGGACGTGCGCATGCCGGAGATGGATGGCATCCAGGCCACTCTCGCCATCCGCCGCCGCGAGGCCGGCTCCAGCGGCCGTCGCTTGCCGATCCTGGCGCTCACCGCCTACGCCCAGGAGCAGGAGCTCGACCGCTGTCTGGCGGCGGGGATGGACGGCTATCTCATCAAGCCCGTGCGACCCGAGGCTCTCGACCGTGCGATCAGCGCCGCGGTGACAGCTTCGGGGTTCTTCGGTACGGCGCCGGCGCCGGAGGCCGGAGCGTCGCGGCTCGATGAGGCGAGGATCCTGGAGAACATGGGAGGCAACGCGAAGCTCATGCGCGAGGTGGTGGAGCTCTTCCTCGACGACTGTCCGCGGCGCTTGGAGGCGATCCGCCGCGCTGTGGCCGCCCGGGATGCCGCCGGTCTCGCCGCCGCGGCGCACACCCTCAAGGGCTCGGTGGCGCACTTCGCGGTCGCGGAAGCGACGGAAGCAGTGCACGCGCTGGAGGAGATGGCGCGCCGCAAGGCCTGGCGTGAAGCCGCCTCCGGGCTCGCCACCCTGGAAGCCGAGCTGGGCCGCCTGCTCCCGGCTCTGGAGCGCATGGGCAGCCGGAACGCGCCGCGGCAGCCGTCGCGGCGCACGGGTCCGCGCCGGCGGCCGTCCCACACCGCTCCACGGCCACGCACGCCGGCTCGGCGCTCTCGGCGCACCACCGCCACGCGCTCGCGCAACGCCGGCACGACGTCGCGCCCGCCGCGCTCACGGCGCCCTCAGCCGCGCTCCTGAGGCGGCCGGGTGGCGGCGCCGCCTTCCAGGTATTTCACGAACAGGACTTCGTTCTGCTTCTCGTTGAAGAGGAGCTCGTCCACGAGGGCGCGGGTCAGCATGAGACCGTAACCACCGGCGCGCAGCCCCATCTTCTCCCTCTCCTCGATGTGTTGCAGGGGTTGATCGGTGGGATTCGTCACCGCCGCATGCCGCAGCTCCTCGAAGCGAAAGCCTTGGCCGGGGTCGGAGATGCGGTAGAGGATCATGCGCGGTGTACGGATGCAGGCGATGCGCACCTTGACCTGCGGGTCGCAGCGACCGCCCCATTCGATGGCGTTGCGCAGCAGCTCCTGCAGCGCCGTGCCCACGGAATCGCGCACGTCCTCGGGCAGCTCGGCGTCGAGGTGGGTCATGAAGTTGCGGATGCGGTCCGCCGCGTCGAAGTCGCACGGCACCAGGAGCTCCACCCAATCGGGGCGGGCGGAGATCACTTCGATGGGGTGGACGTCGGCGCGCGCTTCGAGCGCCGCGTTCACCGCCTCGACGAGGGCTTTCGGGTTCACCGGCTTGGACAGATAGCGGTGCGCTTGCTCGCCGACGGCGCGGAGCACGGTTTCCGGCGCGTCGTCGGCGGTGAGGATGAGCGCCCGGGGGGTCGGGCCGTGCTGGCGCAGGCGGGCGAGGAAATCGAAACCGCTCATGCCGGGCATCCACACGTCGACGATGAGCAGGTCGAACTTCTGCCGCGCCAGCAGGCGGAAGGCGCTGTCGGCTTGGTGGGCCGTCTCCACCTCGAAGCCCTCGGCCACCAGGAGGCCGCGCACCAAGTGGAGCGTGACACGATCGTCGTCGACGACGAGGATCCGCTGCATCCCGCGACTCCGCGCTCCGGGCTCAGGTGCGGCGACTGCCGCGCACGACGCCTGCCGATGCGGCCAGGCTCCCACACCGGTGGTGCCGAGGGCAAGCGCCTCCCGTCCCCCTGTGCGCCGCCGTGCCGTGGAGTATGCTCTCGGGAACCCTAGGGAGAGGAGCGATCATGCGCGGCAACCTCGTGACCATTGGGATCCTCGTCCTCTGTGGCGCGCCGCTCGCCGGCGCCGAGACGCATTACAAGCTGCCGCCGCCGGAAGTGGTCGCCCTCGTCGATGCGCCGGTGGCGCCCATCACCAGTCTCGACCCGCAAGGGCAGCGTCTCCTGCAGGTGGAGATCGAGCCGAACCCGCCGCTCGCCCTCCTCGCCCGGCCGTTCCGCTCCCTGGCCGGCCTGCGCATCGACCAGGCGCTGCAGGCGCGACAGCGGACACGGCGCCTCCTGCAGCTTCGTTTCGTGGGTGTCGCCGACGGCAAGGTCACCCCGGTCGATCTCCCGCCGGGGAAGCCCTTTTCGATCCCGGTATGGTCCCCCGACGGCAGCCGCGTCGCCTTCGGCGTCGATGGGCCGCAAGGCGTGGAGCTCTGGGTCGCCGAGGCCAAAACCGGCGCCGCGCGCCGCCTCGCCACGGTGCGCCTCAACGACATTCTCGGCTCTCCTTTTGTCTGGCACGATGGCAGCTCCTCCCTCCTCGTCCGCATGGTGCCGGCCGACCAGGGTCCGGCTCCGGAGGCGCCGGAAGTGCCGGCAGGGCCGGTGATCCAAGAGAGCGCCGGCAAGCGTACACGGATGTTCACCTATCAGGATCTCCTGGAGAACGAGGACGACGCCGCTCTCTTCGCGCACCTCGCCACCTCGCAGCTCGCGGTGGTGGACGTGGGCACCGGGGCAGTCGAGTCCTTCGGTGAGCCGGGCCTGATCCTCGCTGCCGAAGCCTCGCCGGACGGCCGCTTCGTCCTGGTGACGAAGCTCACCCGGCCCTTTTCTTACCGCGTGCCGTACTACTACTTCGCCCGCCGCGTCGAGGTGCTGGATGGGAAGGGCACCGTGGTGCGCTCCCTCGCCGAGCTTCCCGTCTCCGACGAGGTTCCGGTGCAGGGCGTGCCCACGGGTCCGCGTGAGGTCGGATGGCAGCCGCTGCACGACGCGACGTTGCTCTGGGTCGAAGCGCTCGACGGCGGCGATCCCACACGGAAGGCGGCGCACCGCGATCGACTCCTGACCCTGGCGGCACCGTTCGAGGGAACCGCGGTCGAGGTCCTGCAGCTGGAGCACCGCTTCCGGGGCGTCGATTTCACCGCCCGCCAGGACGAGGTCTGGGTCACGGAGTACCAGCGCGAGAAGCGTTGGCGGAAGACCTGGGCGCTGTCGCTCCGCCGGCCACAGGAGCAGCGCCTCCTCTTCGATCTCAGCGTCAACGACGCCTACAACGATCCGGGCCAACCGGTGACGCGGACGCTGGCGAATGGATTCGAGGTTCTCCGTCAGGACGGTGCCCATGTCTATCTGTCCGGGAAGGGCGCGAACGCCGAAGGCCAGCGGCCCTTCCTGGACGCCTTCGACCCCAAGAACGGGAAGAAGACGCGGCTCTTCCAATCCGCCGCGGACGTGGTGGAAGGCTTCGTCGGTTTCAGCGGCGACGGCAAGATCGTCACGCGGCGCGAATCGCCGAGCGAGCCACCCAACTACGACGTAGTCACGCTGCAGGGCGGCGGGCGCCGGCACCTCTCGCGCTTCGACAATCCGTACCCGCAGATGGCCGGCGTGGAGAAGAAGCTGCTCAAGTATCGCCGCGCTGACGGTGTCGCCCTGAGCGGCACTCTCTACCTGCCGCCCCACCGGGCCCCAGGCGAGCGCTTGCCCTGTCTGCTCTGGGCCTATCCATTGGAGTACTCCGATGCGGCGACAGCAGGGCAGGTGCGGGCCGTACCCAACGCCTTCACCGTCTATCGCGGCCCTTCGCCGCTCTGCTTCCTCGCCCAGGGTTACGCCGTGCTCATGGACGCCACCATGCCCGTGGTCGGCGATCCCGAGACCATGAACGAGACCTTCGTAGAGCAGATCGTCGGCGCCGCCCAGGCGGCAGTGCACACCCTGGACTCTCTCGGCGTCGTGGATCCGCAGCGCATCGTCGTCAGCGGCCACAGCTACGGCGCCTTCATGACCGCGAACCTGCTGGCCCATTCCGATTTGTTCGCCGCCGGCATCGCCCGCAGCGGCGCTTACAACCGCTCGCTCACCCCCTTCGGCTTCCAGAGCGAGCGCCGCTCCTTCTGGGAAGCCCGGGATGTCTACATGCGGCTGTCGCCGTTTTCCTTCGCCGACCGCATCAACGAGCCGATCCTCCTCATCCATGGGCAGGCAGACAACAACCCCGGCACCTACACCATGCAGTCCGAGCGCATGTTCGAGGCCCTGCAGGCCAACGGTGCCACGGCGCGGCTGGTCCTCCTGCCGGATGAAGCGCACGGCTACGCCGCCCGCGAGTCGGTCCTGCACACCCTGGCGGAAATGCTCGAGTGGAGCGACCGTTACGCCAAGAACCGGACCACCGCGGACAGGAGCTCCGCCGACTAGCCGTCGGTCCAGGCCCGGAATGGGGCGCGCCCCGGTGCTGGACTCGGGTTTTCCCTGTGCGCTGCCCCAGGGCCTGGACGTTCTCCCTCTTGACGGAGGAGCGCCAGAGGAGGCGAGCCATGATGTACCGGCTCGAAGGCGCCGTAGACGGCCAGCACCTGGTGTTTCCGCTGCACGACGGCGCCAATACGATCGGGAGATCCACGCAGCGCGCCGAGATCGTCCTGCAGTTTCCAGGCGTCTCGCGGGTGCATGCGGAGATTGTCGTGAGCGGCGAGGAGGCCGAGATCCACGACCTCGGCGCCCGCAACGGCATCGCCGTCAACGGCAACCGCGTCACCAACAAGCGGCTGCGCTCCGGGGACCAGATCGCTCTCGGCGAGGTGGCCCTGCACTTCCTGAGCGGGAACTGCTCACCCGCGCCGCCAGCAGGGGACGACGGCCTCGGCAGCTCGCAAAGCTATCCCTTGGCCACGGGGCGTGAGCCTCGGCTCCTCGACCAGCTGATCCACTTCGGCGACTTCCTGGTGGCCGACGACGACCCCGAGGAGGCGGGGCCGCTTTGCCTCGAGCGGGTGGCCCGGCTCTTCAGCTTCCGCAAGGCCTGTCTCTTCCTGCTGAACGACGTGGGCGAGCTGGAGCTGCGCTGCTGCACTTCGCGGCGGGCCGGCAGCGCCGAGCCCCCGGTGAGCCGCTCGGTCATCGAATCCGTGCTGCGGCAGCGCCAGCCCCTGCTCGTCACCGACGTCGACGGGGGCGAGGCGATGCTCCACAGCGCGCGGAGCAAGGGCATCCGTTCCCTCGTCGCCGTGCCGCTCCTGCACGGCACCGACATCCTCGGCGTTCTCTACATGGACGAGGACGATCCGGTGCGCCGCTTCTGGCCGCGGCACCTGCAGCGCTTGCAGCTGCTCGCCAGCCTCGTCGCTGCCAAGCTGGCGAAATCCAAGGTCAGCATCGAGCTGCAGACCGCGGCGGACATCGCGCGGCGGTTCCTGAGCGAGCCCCAGTCCCCGGAAGGTTTCGACGTGGCGGTCTCGCTCGAGCCCTGCGCCAAGGTGGGGGGCGATCTGTACGAGACGCTGCTCCTCCCCGACGGCCGTTACATGTGCGCCGTGGGCGATGTGGCGGGGAAGGGAGTGGGGGCAGCCTTCGTCATGGCCGAGACCCTGGCGACGCTGCGCGCCTTGGCGCCCGCGGCGGCGACGCCGCGGCAACTGGCGCTGCGCCTGCACGACCTCCTCGTGGAGCGGTTGGAGGCGCACGTTTTCATCACTCTGTTCTTGGCCTATCTCGAACCGTGGACCGGGCGGTTCGACTTCGTCAACGCCGGACACGAACCGGCGGTGTTGATCGCTCCCGGCCTGCCACCGCAGACGCTGGCGTCCACCGGCCCTCCCATCGGCATGGATATCCCGGTGCCCTTGGGGGCGGACAGCATCGTCATTCCACCCGGCGCTTTGTTCGCCGCCTGGAGCGATGGCATCACCGAAGCGCTGCGGGTGGGTAGCCGTCCGGCAGAGATGTTCACGCGGGAGCGCTTGGTGGAGCGTCTCGAGGCGCTGCGCGAGGCGTCGGCGGACGAGGTGGCTCGCGGCGTCCTCGAATCGGTCGACACCTTCCTCGGGGGCGTCCGTCCCCAGGACGATCGCACCCTCCTGGTGCTCCGGCGTCACGCCGGGTGAGGCGCGGAGTCAGACGGCGTCGAGGCGCAAGTGATTGCGCTCGAGGAGGGCGCGGAACTCGCTCCGAGCCACGGCCTTGCTGTAGGCGTGGTGGGGCTCGACGATGCCCGCCTTGACCAGCTCCAGCAGGCTGTCGTTGAGCGTGGTCATGCCGCTACCCTTCCCCGTTTGCATGATGGTGGGGATCTGGAAGGTCTTGCCCTCGCGGATCAGGTTGCTCACCGCTGGGTTCACCAGCAGGAGTTCGTGCGCTGCCACCAACCCGCCGCCCTTCTTCTTGCACAGGGTCTGCGAGATGACCCCCTTGAGCGCCTCGGCCAGCATGCTGCGCACCTGATTCTGCCGGTCCCCGGGGAACTGATCGATGATGCGGTCCACCGTGGAGGCTGCGGTGTTGGTGTGCAGCGTGCCGAAGACCAGGTGTCCGGTTTCGGCGGTCTCGATGGCGATCTCCATCGTGGCCAGGTCGCGCATCTCGCCGACCAGGACGATGTCCGGGTCCTCCCGTAGTGCCGCCCGGAGCGCGCTCCTGAAGTCCTCGGTGTGACCGCCGACCTCGCGCTGATTCACCAGGCAGCGGCGGTTCTCGTGCACGAACTCGATCGGGTCCTCCACCGTGATGATGTGGGCGGCGCGGCCGGCGTTGATGGTGTCGATCATCGCCGCCAGTGTGGTGGATTTGCCGGAGCCGGTGGGACCGGTCACCAGCACCAGGCCCTTGGAGAGATCACAGAGCGCCAGCATGGCCTTGCTGAGCCCCAGCGCCTCGGCGCTGGGGATGCGGGCCGGGATGGCGCGGAAGACCGCACCGATGCCGCGGCGATCCAGGAAGAGGTTGCAGCGGAAGCGGGCGACGCCTTCGATCTCGTAGGAGAAATCCGTGTCGTGGCGGGCTTCGAACTGGGCGCGGTGTGCCGCCGGCGTGATCTCCCAGACGAGCTCGCGCACCGTCGCCGGAGCCAGGGGTGTCGTGCCACCGAGCGTGACCATGTCGCCGTCCTTGCGGAAGAGCGGCGGGCAATTCGAGGACAAATGCAGGTCGGAACATTTGTCCTGGATCATGCGACGGAAGAACTGCTCGAGTCGCGGCACCGTGACGACAGGCGGTGCCGGGTGGGTGACGGAGGGCGCCCCGAGGTCCAGCGGCGTCGGCCGCAATGACGCCGGCATCGCCATGGGCGGCGGCGACAGGGTCGCGGTGGACGCGGCGGCCCCCGGCGCGTAGGCAGCCACCGCGCTCGGAGAGAACGCCGTGGGCGTCGGAGCGTATGCCGTCGCGGGTGCGAACACCGGGGCCTGTGCCGGAGCGAATGCGGTCGGCGGTTCCGGCGCGAAAGTCATCGCGGTTGTCGAAGTGAGCGCTGCCGGTGCTTGGCCCAGCGCTGTCGCCGGCGCCGGAACGAAGGCATTCGCCGCCGCGGGGGCGAACGCCGGCGCCGGCGTGAACGCGGGCGAGGTCGGGGCGGGAGCGGCTGGCGCCACCGCGCCGAACGGGGCGTTCCCGAGAGAGTCGCGCGCGGGGGGCCGCTCTCGGCCGGTGGGACCCGTGGCGGCAGCCACGGTCTCGATGGCCGGCACCAGCTGCACCTCGAGGCTGCCGTTCTGCTGCCGCACCAGCACGCGCACCGGACCGGTGGGGGCGGTGTAGTCGAACTCGCAGGAATCCGCCTGGGACATCACCTCGGCGAGCGACGGCGGCGCGATCTCGCGCAGGAGGTGCATGACCTGGGACAGCGTGGTGGGCTGCGCCGTCACCGGGCGCCGGCCGCCACCCGTTTCCAGCATGGCCTTCGCATTGGAGCCGAGGCGGAGCCGCGACGCTCCGGCGCGCCGCATGACCTCGATGAAACGGTCCAGCTGGGCCATCCCGCGCTCCCCTCAACTCCGCCGCGGCGCCGATGCGCCAAGAGCCATGTCTGCCTGCATACCTTCCACGCCCCGACTTTCCACCCAGACGACGCGACGCCGGTTGATCCAGTGGAGCCGCGGGCCGTCGTACAGCGGCAGAAAGCGTTCCGGCTGCCGCAAGTAGTTCTGCAGCCGCTGCTGTCCCTCGGGCAGCACGTAACGCACGACACCGCGGAGATGCAGGCCCCCCTCGAGCGCCACGACGACGTCCACGCAAGCGGCATCGGCCGCCTGGAACTCGAGCGCTCCCAGGACGCCTTCGTCCCTCGCCGTCACGGTCACCACCAGCACCGCGTCCAGGTTGAGGAGACGCGTGCCTCCCTGCGCGTCCAGCGCCGGGACATAGGACTCGCGGCCGTTGAGCACGTCGCCCGGGCGTTCACCGCCCTCGTGACTCTCGGCGTACTGGCCGACGAAGAGATGCAGCTCCTGCGTCGGTTCGCCGACGAGCGTCACCTGCGCCGGGACTTGCCGTTTCGGAATGCGGTACTCGCCGGGCATGCGCGACCTTTCCGGACCTCGCGAGTCGATGGTGAGCGCGGTCTTCCAGCCGGCCGTGGTGTTTCCGGAAGGGCAAGATGCGTTCCTGCACTGGAGTGGAAGGGGTGGAACGGGGCGACGACTGGAGTCCGCTCTGTCGGCGTCGTTCTCCGGCGCTTGCTTGTCGTTTCCTGGATGCGTAGCATGCCCGCATGAACGAAGCCCAAGCAGCGCCGGGGCTGGTCCCGCCACCTGCCGCGCTCGTCACACGCCTCGCCCACTGGGTGAAGGCGATGCAGCGCGAGAGTGGTGCGGACTTTCGCGCCCTCTATCTCTACGGGAGCGCCTTGACGCCGCGCTTCGTTGCCGAGCAGAGCGACGTCAATCTGCTCCTCGTGCTGGCGGAGCTGTCCTTCGAGCGGCTCGAAACCCTGGCGCGCAGCGTCTGGGCGCTGCAGAAAGCTTCGCCGGGCGTGAAGAAGGTGGTGCCTCTGGTGCTCACCGAGGCGCAGATCCGTCGCTCCGCCGACGTTTTTCCCGCCGAGTTCCTCGACCTCGTCGGCCGGCGAGCTCTTCTCGCGGGTCACGACACTCTCGCCGGGCTCGACGTCGGGCTGCACAACCTGCGCCATCAGTGCGAATACGAACTCCGCTCCAAGCTGATCGGTTTGCGCCAGGCGTACCTGCTGGCGGGAGAGGGCCCAGGCACCGCGCAGCGCCTCCTCGTGCAAGCCGCCGGCGGCCTGGCCGCGGTGTTGCGCCAACTCCTCGTCCTTGCCGGCGAGACGCCGCCTGACGACGCCGACGCTTTGGTGAGCGCCGTCGCCCAACGCTACAACGTGGACAGCACCGCCCTCGGGGCACCCTTCGCCGCCCGCCGCCGCCCGGACGCCGACTCCGCTGGCGCTGCGGCCCAGTTCGCCGCCCTCCTCGTCGCGCTGGAAGCCCTCATCGGTGCCGTCGATGCGTATCCGGCCCGCTGAGCGCCTTCTCCTCTCGTTCTGTCTCCTCGCCCTGGCGGGTGCGTCGGAGACTTCGCGCGCTCTGCGACCCGAGGATCTGGGACGGCCGCAGGGTTACCTCACGGACGAGGCGCGAGTCCTGGACAGCGAAGCGCGACACCGCATCGAGAACTACCTCGCAGCGATCGAAACAGCGTTGCAGGTGCAGTGCGCCGTCGTCACCGTGCCGAGCGTGGCACCCGGGACGATCGAAGAATTCGCCGTGAAACTCTTCGAGACCTGGGGCATCGGGGGCGCGAAGAAAGACGAGGGATTGCTGCTTCTGGTGGCGGTGGAGGAGCACCAAGTGCGCTTCGAGGTAGGCTACGGTCTCGAGGGCGTGCTTCCCGACGGGCGCGTTGGCGGCATCATCCGCCAGCAGATCGTGCCGCGCTTCCGGGAAGGTGACTACGCCGGTGGCATCCTCGACGGCCTCGCTGTCGCCGCCGAGCATATCGCCACCGCGAAAGGGCTCGCCGCCCCCAAACCCAGCGGCGGCAGGCCGCCCCCGCGCCAGCGCCGCGAGGGCTTGCCCCCCAGCACTCTCGTTCTCGTGCTCGTCGCCGTCATCGTCCTTGCTTCTCTCGGGAGCGGCAGCCGCCGTCGCCGGCGGCGCGGCGGCTTCGGAGGTCCGTGGTATGGTGGCTGGACTTCTGGCGGCGGTTTCGGTGGTGGCGGCGGGGGCGGTGGCTTCGGTGGTTTTGGTGGCGGCGCCTCTGGTGGCGGTGGCGCCACCGGGCGCTGGTAGTGCGCAGCGCCACGAGGTGCTGACATGGAGGAGGGATCCGATGCGCAAGGGCATGATCGTTCTCATCGTCGTCGTGGTGTTGCTGGGAATTCTCGCGACGCGGGTCGTCGGCAGCTACAACGGCCTGGTGACGAAGCAGACGCAGGTGCGCACCGCCTGGGCCGAAGTGGACAACCTGCTGCAACGCCGGAACGACCTCATCCCCAACCTGGTGGAAACGGTGAAAGGCTTCGCCGCCCAGGAGCAGACGGTCTTCGGCAACATCGCCGAGGCCCGCTCCAAGATGGCGGGGGCGCGCACGCCGGAGGAGCGCATCGCCGCCGGCCAGGCCATGGACACGGCGCTCGGCCGACTGCTCGTGGTAGTGGAGAACTACCCTGAGCTTCGCTCCAGCGAGAACTTCATGCGCTTGCAAGACGAGCTCGCCGGCACCGAGAACCGCCTTTCCGTGGGCCGCACCCGCTACAACGAGATCGTCGGCGATTTCAACGCCTCCGTCCGCCGCTTCCCGATGACCCTCTTCGCCGGCATGTTCGGCTTCGGCAGTGAGCCCTTCTATCCCGTGGCGACGGAAGCGAAGGAAGTGCCGCGGGTGAAATTCGGCTCCTGAGGAGAGAGAGCAGGTCGAGGTCCGTCGTGCTGATGGCACCTCTATACGCTGTTGCACGACCTCGCACACGACGAGACTCGGTTCTGGGTGGTGGCGATCACGAGATCCTGCCCGACGGGGAGTACGGCCTCGTCGAGTTTTTCTGCAACGACCCTGAATGCGACTGCCGCCGGGTCATCCTGCAGGTGGAAACCAACGAGCCGGTACAAAGGGTCTGGGCCTCGATCCACTACGGCTGGGAGCGGCCGTCCTACTACGCCCCTACGCGCTGCGGCTTCGCCGACACTACCGGCTCTTCAAAGCCGCGCTGCGTTCCTGAAGGGACTCGGGCCAGTGTCGCCGGGAACGACCCCGTTCCACCAGACACCTGGCTCGCGGGCGCCTCTTGACGGCCCGCGCCTCTTCCTCCAAGTAGGAATGGAGTAGGAATGGAGGAGGAATGGAGGAACAAGTGGCCATCTTGAACATCAAGAATCTGCCCGACAAGCTCTACCGACAGCTGCGGAAACGGGCCAAGGAGCGGCGGCGCTCCGTGGCCCAGGAGGTCACGGTGATCCTCGAAGAGGCGCTGGAGCGCTCGGAGCGTCTTTCCCTCCTGGAGCTACAGGGTCTCGGCAAGGAGCACTGGCAGGGCATCGGAGCGGTCGAGCACGTCGAAGGCGAGCGGCGCTCGTGGGACTGATGGAAGCGATCGGCGCCGGACCGGTGGCGCTCGACACGGTCGTTTTCATCTACTTCATCGAGGAGAATGCGCTCTATCTCCCGTTTGTCCAGCCGCTGTTCCAAGCCGTCGATGCACAGCGGGTACGTGCCGTTTCTTCCAGTCTCACCCTTCTGGAAGTCCTCGTCGTCCCTTACCGGGCGGGGAATCACGCCCTCGCAGACCGCTACGAGCAGATCCTCACCCGCGGGCGGGGGCTCGATCTCCTCGACATCGATCGTCATCAGCTCCGGGTGGGGGCGTACCTCCGCGCCGTCCATCCGAACCTGCGAGCACCCGACGCGTTGCAACCTGCGGCCGCACTTGGCGCCGGCTGCACCTCGTTTCTCACTAACGATCGCACCTTGCCCTCGCTTCCAGGCCTGCACGTGCTCCAGCTTCGCGAATTCGTCGCTTCATAAGCCGAGGCGCCGTTGGCGTCGAAACGGCTGGTGCCTCCTGGATCCCAGCGCCGAGGAGAAGCTGTCTGCGGAGTGTTCGCTCCTCCGGCATGTTACGATGTTCGGCCATGGAACCGACGCCGAGCCACGAACCCCGGCGCCGCGGCCGGCCCGCCGCGCGGCGCATCGCCCCGGACGCCCTCCGCGGCAAAGTGCGCGCCCACGATCCCTTCGAGCTCATCCGCTGGCTCGCTTGCAGCCAGACCGATCCACGCAAGGCCCTGGCGGAGCTGGTGCAGAACAGCCTGGACGCCGGCGCCCGCCACGTCCGCATCACCAGGGTGCGCGAACGGGGGCTGCCGGCGCTCCGTGTCCTCGACGACGGCGAGGGCGTCATTCCCGAGCTCGGGCGCCGCGAAGCCTTGCAATACATCGCCACCAACATCGGTCATAGCCGCAAGCGCTCGTTGTCGCTGCAGGAACGTTACCAGCTCATGACGCAAGGACAGTAGCTGGTGGAAGTTGCCGCCTACGCCGACCGCAATCTCGCCACCGGCCGCCCGGGGCGGCAATCTCGGGGGGCACGCGCCGCCGTTTCGAAAGCTCCGGAAGTCGCGACCGACTGAGCGAGCGACGTCGACCCACCAGATGATGCGCATTCCACTCGTGGCGCCAGATGGACCCGCGCCGCACCGGGCAGCGGCGCGATCGCGGCACGATTTCGAGCCGGCGCGGAGGCCCTCATGTCCTGGACGCAGCTCTCCTTCGTCCTCCCGGCGCAGAGCGTCGAGAGCGTCGAGGCCGTGCTCTTCGCTCTCGGAGCGCTCTCGGTGGCCAACCGAGATGCCGGTTCCGATGCCTGGTACGTTGACGCGACCCCCGAGACGAGTCCGTGGGAAGAGGTGCGCCTCGAAGCACTCTTCGCGCCCGCGGTGGAACGGGAAGCGATCCGCGCCGCCCTGCAGGCCACCGCCGGCGCCGAGGCCATGGCGTCGCTCGCCTTCGAGACGCTGGAGGATCGCGACTGGGCGCGGGAGTGGATGCGGGACTGGAAGCCGCAGCGCTTCGGCCGCCGTCTTTGGATCTGCCCTACTTGGATGGAGCCGCCGGACCGGCAAGCGGCGACGGTGTTCTTGGATCCAGGGAACGCGTTCGGCACGGGAACCCATGCCTCCACGGCACTTTGTCTCGAGTGGCTCGCAGCCCATGATCTCGCGGGGCGCACCGTTCTCGACTACGGCTGTGGTTCGGGCATCCTCGCCATTGCAGCCCTTTGCTTGGGTGCCGAGCGTGCATGGGCTTGCGATCTCGATGCGCAGGCCCTCGCGGTGTGCGCGGAGAACGCGGCGCGGAACGCCGTCGCCGATAGGCTTTGGATAGGCTCGCCGAGTGAGCTCCCGGAGTGCAGCGCCGATGTGCTGCTGGCGAACATTTTGAGTCGGACCCTCGTTGATCTCGCCGCGGAGCTCGGGCAGCGCCTGCGCCCCGGCGGTGCACTCGCCCTCGCCGGCATCCTCGAGACCCAAGTCGAAGCCGTGATCGCCGCCTATGCCCCCTGGTGCCGGCTCGCGCCGGCGGCGACACGGGAGGAGTGGGTGTTGCTCACAGGCGAACGCGAGGTCGAAGGGGCGCGGAGCGACGGTGCCGCGGCCGATCGGCCCAGCGGCCGTCTGCCGCGACCCTACTCGTAGCGCAGGCACTCCACCGGGTCGAGGCGCGCCGCCTTGAGGGCCGGGAAGATGCCGAAGACGAGGCCGACAAAGGAGCAGATGCCGAGTCCGAGTGCCGGGGCGTAGGAAGGAACGCTCGCCGGGACCGGGGTCAACTTGCCGATGAGTGAGACAACGCCGGTGGAGATGAGCAACGCCACCAGACCGCCCATACTGGTGAGGACGACGGCCTCGACGATGAACTGCTGCAGGATCTCCGCTTTCCTGGCGCCGACGGCCTTGCGGATGCCGATCTCCCGGGTGCGTTCCGTCACCGACACCAGCATGATGTTCATGATGCCGATCCCGCCGACGAGGAGCGCGATGGAGGCGATCCCGGTGAGCCCGGCGGCGATGGCGCCGGTGGCGTCGCGGAACATCTGGGTGAAACGGTCCGACATCACCACATCGAAGTCGTTCTCCTGGTCGGCGCGCACGCCGCGGCGGCTGCGCATCACCTGGATCACCTGATCCTTGGTCTCTTCGATCGTGAGCGGCGACATGGCCTTGACCACGATCCAGTGCTCCTGGCCCCGGCCGTAGTGCTTGAGCAGCGCCTGCGCCGGCACCAGGGCCTTGGCGTCGAGATCGTTCCCCAGCTTCTTGCCGCGCTCCCGCAGCACACCGATGACTGTGAAGCGGTGATTCTCGATGCGCACCTCCCGCCCGAGATAGCTGCCTTCGGGAAAGAGCTTGTGGATCACCGTGCGGCCCAGGATGACCACCGGCCGGCCGCGCTCGGCCTCGAAGTCCGTCCACAGGCGGCCCTCGCTCACGTCCAGGTTGATCACTTCCAGGTAGGTCTGGGTGGTCCCGATGATCTCCACCTGCCGGCTCTTCTCATTGCCGTAGTAAACCGGTTTGTAGATGCCCAGGTACGGTGCCGTCGCCCGCACCATGTCGCACTGGCGCAACGCGTCGACGTCCTCGTAGGTCAGGTCGCGCCGCTCTCGCCACAACCGCCGGCGTTCTTCGTCGCTGTGGGCGGGTCCCCAGACCTTGCCTACCCAGAAGGTGTCGGTGCCGAGCTCCTCGTTGACGACGCCTTCCACCGTACGGTTCACACCCTCGATGAGGCCGATCATGACGATCACCGTGAAGACGCCGATGAAGATACCGAGCGCGGTGAGCGACGAACGCAGCTTGTGGCTGCGGACGGCATCGAAGGCGAGCGTGGCATGGCGCAGCATCAGGACCTCACTCGTAACGCAGGGCCTCGACCGGATCGAGGCGCGAGGCCCGGACCGCGGGCCACAGTCCGAAAACCAGACCGACGGTGGTGGAAACGCCGAAGCCCAGGATGATGCTAGCGGGGGTCACCCGTGCCGGCACGGGCGACGCCTGGGCCACCGCCATGGCGATCCCACAACCGAGGAGGATGCCCACGGCACCGCCGAGGAGGCAAAGGATGATGGCCTCGATGAGGAATTGCGTCACGATGTCCCGCCGCCGGGCGCCGATGGCCTTGCGGATGCCGATCTCCCGGGTGCGCTCCGTCACCGAGACCAGCATAATGTTCATGATGCCGATCCCGCCCACGAGCAGTGCCATCCCGCCGATCATGATCATGACCGCGAAGAAACCGGCGGTGACGCGGTTGAAAGTCTGGATGAGGCGATCCGAGGTGTTGATGGCGAAGTCGTCGGGCGCCTCCAGCGGCACCCGTCGCACCCGGCGCAAGGCACCGCGGATCTCGTCGATGGTGTCCTGCCGGCTATGTCCGGCGGCGGGCAAGGCGGAGATGTTGACGTCCCGCCGGGTGCTCAGGCCCCAGTGCTTGGCGAAGGTGGTGTAGGGGACGTTGACGATGTTGTCCTGGGACTGGCCGAAGATGCTGCCCTTCCGGCCCAGGATGCCGATGACCCGGTAGGCCTGGCCGCCGATGCGGACTTCCTGGTCGACGCCGCCGCCGCCGGGGAAGAGGTTCTCGGCTACGTCGGCGCCGAGGGCGACGACGGGGCGGGTGGCATGGATGTCGTCGTCGGTGAGGAAGCGCCCGTCCGCCACGCTCCAGTTCTCGATGGCAGGATAGGTGTCGTTGGTGCCGCAGATGGTCACGCCGCCCACGCGCACGTTACGGAAGACCACGTCCCGGCTGGTGTACACCGTGGGCGAAGCGATGGACACGGAGGGCAGAGCGCGCACGGTTTCGTACTCGCGCATGGTCAAGGGCTTGCGCTTCTCGTAGTCCTCGTCGTTGCCCGACGAGGCCCAATCCCAGCGGTTGATGGAGATCATCTCGGCGCCGATGGAGCTGAACTGCCGCGAGACGCTGTCGCGGATGCCCGAGACGATGGCCAGCAGGCCGATGACCGCGGTCACTCCGATGATGATCCCGAGGCAGGTGAGGAGCGCCCGCATCTTGTGGGCCCGCAGTGTGCCCACCGCGACCTTCATGCATTCGCTCAACTGCATCCTCGGCCTCCGGCGCCGGAGGAATGCCTCCGCACGCGAGCCTCGATCTCGTCGGTACCCTGTGCACCGGCACCGTGCCTGCCGGCGCCGCGACTCACGCCTGGGCGAAGGCGCGGTCCGCGGTGGTGTCGAGCTCGATGTGACCGTCGCGCAAGCGCACCACGCGGCGGCAGTGGCGGGCGATGTCCGCCTCGTGGGTTACCATGACGATGGTGTTGCCGCCGCGGTACAGATCCTCGAATACTTGCATGATCTCCTCGCCGGTCTTCGTGTCCAGGTTGCCCGTGGGTTCGTCGGCCAGGATGAGCGACGGCTCCGTCACCAGGGCGCGGGCGATGGCGACACGCTGGCGCTGGCCGCCGGAGAGCTCGTTGGGCTTGTGGTGGCCGCGGTCGGTGAGCCCCACCGCCTCGAGCGCGGCGGCGGTGCGTTTCCGCCGCTCCCCGGAGCGCACGCGGGCGTAGACCAGGGGCAGCTCCACGTTGTGGAAGGCGCTGGCTCGGGGCAGGAGGTTGAAGGTCTGGAAGACGAAGCCGATCTCGCGGTTGCGCACCGCCGCGAGCTCGTTGTCGTTCATCCGGCTCACGTCACGGCCGTTGAGGAAGTACTCCCCGGAGGTGGGAGTATCCAGGCAGCCGACGAGGTTCATCAGGGTCGACTTTCCGGAGCCACTGGGGCCCATGATGGCGACGTACTCGTTGCGCTCGATCTTGAGGTCCACGCCCGCCAGGGCCCGCACCGTGGTGCTGCCCATGTTGTAGTCCTTCACCAACTCACGGATGTCGATGAGCGTCATGTTTGCGGTTTGCCCTCCCGCGCGGCTTCCTCGGGCTTGCGTTCCCGGAGCAGCTTGCCGCTGGTGAGGGTCCGCAGGGTTTGGTAGGGGCCGGTGACCACGCGCTCTCCGGCGGCGAGGCCGGTGCGGATTTCGATGAAGCGGTCGTCGCTCACACCGCTTTCCACCGGAACGAACTCGGCGCGCCCGTCGCGGAAGACGTAGACTCCTTCCTTGCGCTTGCTCTCGGCCGCCTCCTCGTCCTCCGGCGTTTCCGCCGCACTGGCGGTGTTCCCGCCTTTGTCGTTGGGTTTCTTCTCCTTCTCCAGCGCTTGCTTCTCCTTCTCCGGGTCACGGGCCACCACAGCCTGGATGGGGATGCGGACGACGTTGTCGCGCACCGCGGTCTCGATCTCCAACGTCGCCGTCATGCCCGGTCGCAGCGCCGGATCGCGGTCCACCATGACCACCTTGACCGTGAAGTTCGTCACCTCTTCCTGGGTGCCCCGGTTCCGGGTCACCGCGGTGTTGGCGATCTCCGTCACCGTGGCGCCGAAACTGGTGTCCGGGAAGGCGTCCACCTTCACCCGGGCCTTCTGTCCCAGACGCACGTCCACGATATCGGTCTCGTCGATCTCGGCCTCCACCTCCATGCGGGCGAGATCGGCGATGGAGAGCAGCACGGTGCCGGGGTTGTTCATGGTTCCCACCACGGCCATTTCGCCTTCCTCGACGTTGAGCCGCGAGACCACGCCATCCATGTTGGCGGTGTAACGGCACTTATTGAGGTCGTCCTGCGCCCGCTGCAGCGCCGCCACCGACTGCTGATACGCTTGCTCGGCGGCCCCCAGTCGGGACTCCTCCACTCGCGCCGTCGTTCGTGCCAGGTGCACCTCCTGGTCGGAGACCAGCTTGCGGGCGTACAGGTCCTCGGAGCGTTTCACATCCGCCTGAGCCTTCTCGTTCTGCGCGTGCGCCAGCTGCACCTGTGACTTCTGCGCCGCCACCGCCGCCTGCCCCTCTTCGACGCTGGCCTGGAACTTGGTGGGGTCGATCTCGAGGAGGAGCTGGCCCTTGGTCACCGCATCGCCCTCCTTCACCGCCAGCCGGGTGATCTCGCCGGGCAGGTGGGCGCTGATGTCCACGATCGCCTCGGGGTTCACCACCCCGGGGCCGCTCACCTTGCCCACGACCGTGCCGACCTTGACGGCGGCGAGCGTCACCGGCGTGCCCTTCTCGCCGCGCCCGCGCAGCAAGCTGACGGCGACGACGGCGAGGAGAACGAGCAGGATCCCGAGCCCGATGAACAGCTTCTTTCGCTTGCGCATGGAATCCTTTCACGGGAGCCGCAGCGGGAACCGGCGATGCATCCGGGTGCCGGCCAGGCCTCCATCCCCGCTCACAGAGAGGACGCCCACAAACCCAACAAGGTTCCGTGCGGCCAACACACCAGCTCTGCGGCGAGACTCAGCATAGCACCGGAGCCAGGAGCCATCGAATGGGGGAGGGGCCGACGCTGCTGGGTCCGAGGCCGAGTACGTGCCGGGCGCACCAGAGGTTACACCACCGCGCCCCGGCCCCGGGGGGTGGGCGGACGGGCCCCGGGTTTTCGCCCGGAGCCGCGGTCGGCGCCGGGTGGCGAGAGCACCTGCTGGGGCGGAGTGCCGTCGCCACTCTCGTGACGGGGGTGCCGTCCCGCCGCGGTCACTCGTAGCGCAGCGCCACGATCGGGTCCAGGATGGCGGCGCGGCGCGCCGGCCAGATGCCGAAGAAGAGGCCGACGGCGAAGCTGAAGGCGAAGGCAAGCAGGATGGCGAGCGGCTGGATGGCGGTGTTCCAGTGCGCCAGCCGGGAGAGCGCCATGGCGCCGAGCGAACCGAAGAGGATGCCGAGCAAGCCGCCCACCAAGCAGAGGACCAGGGCCTCTACCAGGAACTGAAAGAGGATGTGGAAGCGGGTGGCGCCGAGGGCCTTGCGAATGCCGATCTCCCGGGTGCGCTCGGTCACCGACACCAGCATGATGTTCATGATGCCGATGCCGCCGACGAGCAGGCTCACCGCCGCGATCCCCGCCAGGAGGATGGAGAAGGTCTGGGTGGTCTCCTGGAAGGTGGCCATGACATCGGCCTGGTTGCGGATCATGAAGTCGTTGGCCTCGCCGGGCCGGATGTGGTGCTCCCGGCGCAGCACCCGCTCGATCTCGAGCATCGCCAAGTTCATGAACTCCGGCTTGTCGACCTGCACCGTGATCGACCGCAGCCGGTCCGTGCCCAGGACCCGGTAGCGCGCCGTTTGCAACGGCACCAGGATCTGCTCGTCCGGGTTCTGCCAACCCTGCGCGCCGCCCTTCTCCGAGAGCACCCCGATGATCTCGAAGGGGGTGCCGGCGATGTGCAGCTGCTGGCCGATGAGGGCGGTGGCGTTCGAGTTCAGCATGTCCGGGATGGCGGAGCCCACCACGGCGAAGCGCCGCTGCGCCTCGTCGTCGCCGTGGGTGAACATGCGTCCCGCGGGCAAGGTGTAGTTGCGGACCGGGATGTAATCGGGCGTGGTGCCGACGACGTTGACGTTGAGGTTTTGGTTGCCCCGTTCCACCTGCAGGTTGCGCGACAGCTCCGGGACCACGGCCCGCACGTAGCGCGCTTCGCCGCCGAGGGCTTCGGCGTCGTCCAGCGTCAGGCTGACACGGACGTCTTGGGCAACGCCGCGCATCATCGACTGCCCGGGATAGATGCTGAGCAGGTTGGCTCCGAGGGCCTGGATCCGCGCTTCCACCGCGTGTCGCGCCCCGGTGCCGAGGGCGAGCATGGTGATCACCGCGCCCACGCCGATGATGATGCCGAGCATGGTGAGGAGCGAGCGCATCTTGTTGGCCCGGACGGCTTCGAGGGCGACACGCAGGATCTCCACGAGCAGCATGGCTACGGCGCTCCCCGCGGCGCTTGGCCGCCGCCGCCCCGCGGCGCCGGCTGCTGCTGCTGCATGCCAGGCAAGCCGCCGCCGGTCATGCGCTGGAAGCGCTCGCGGAACTCGCGCTGCGATTGCAGCAGCGACGCGCTCGGCAGCACCAGCACCGTGTCTGCTTCCGAGAGCCCCTCGGTCACCTCGATGTGATCCAGGTCCGTGAGGCCGGTCTTGATCCGCTGCGGCGCCGGCTTGCCTCCGTGCAGGGCGAAGACGATGTAGTTGCCGCCGAAATCGTTGCTCCTGCCCTGGCCGTTCCAGCCGCCACCGCCACGTCCGCCGCCGCCGCCGCGGCCGCCTCCACCGCCCCGGCGCATCTGGCCGAACACCTGCTGCATCATCGCCCGCTCCGCCGGCGCCAGCTCCTGTCCCGCCATGCGCTTCTGGAATGCGGCGCGCACTGCCTCCGCCGTGACCCCCGGGGGCAGCGGGATCTCCCGGCCGTCGGGGAGGCGGAAAGTCTCGCCCTTGCCGTCGGTTCCTGGCGTCGTGGCACCTGCCGGGCTGGCGCTTTCCTTCGCGCTGTCCTTGTCGCCGCTGCTATCCGCCGCTGCCGGCTTCGGGTCCGTCGGTGCCGCCAGAGAGTGCTGCACCTCGTCCGGGTCGAGCCCCAGCACCTGGGCCGCCGAGGCCACGTCGCGCTGCGTGCGCAGCGCCGCGTTGGGAATGGCGAGCACGCCTTGCCGTTCTCCGACGTGGATCTCCACCTCGCAGTTCATCCCCGGCATGAGGAGGTGCTCCGGATTCAAGAGTCCCACGAGCACGGGAAACATGGTGACGTTCTGCTGCACCGTGGCTTGCGGCTCGATCTTGAGCACCCGGCCGCTGAAGGGACGGTTGGGATAGGCATCGACGGTGATGGTGGTCTCGAGGCCGGGTCGCACCTTGCCGATGTCGGTTTCGTCCACCAGCGAGCGCACCTGCACGGAATCCAGATTGGCCATGCGGAAGAGCACGGTGCCCCCGCCCACGTCGCGCGTGGGGCTCGAGATCACCGTGCCCAGCTCGACGTTCTTCACCAGCACCGTGCCGCGCAGCGGGGCGCGGACCTGGGTGTCGTCCATCTGATCGCGGGCGGTCTCGAGGTCCACCTGGGCGCGCACGACCGCGGCTTTGGCATTGGCGGAGGCGAGCTTGGCGGTCTCGTACTCGGTCTCGGGGATGCCTTCGAGCTGGAAGAGCTTCTGGGAACGTGCCAACTGAGCGTCGGCGTTCTCTTCCTGCGCCTTGGCGACTTCGAGGTTCGCCTCCGCCTGCGCCAGCTGGTTGCGCGGCTGGCGGGGATCGATGCTCGCCAGCAGCTGCCCGGGGTCGACGTCGGCGCCGGTCTCGACCCGCATGTCGATGATCTCCCCCGAGGCCTTCGACTTCACGTCGACGGTCAGCACCGGCTCCAGCTGGCCGGCGGCGATGGCGGAGACCACGAGGTCACGCCGGGAGACCGGCACGGCCTCGTACAGCGGCAGGTCCTTTTGTTTGCCACAAGCGCCGAAGGTGGTGGCGAGACCGAGGAGAACGAGGAACACGCTGCTGCGACGGTAGCGTCCGGGACGCTGCCGTGCAACCGCTGGGGTGGTGGGGCGAGTCGAAGGGGCCGCGGCAGTCGAAGTTCGCAGCGGGACCGCGGTTGCGGTCGTGTGCTGCACGAGCCAGGGCGAGGTCGGCATCCGTTGTTGTCCGATCGTGTTTTCCGCGAACGCAGGTCGCCAGCGCACGAGCGTTCGACTCCAGCACGGACCGTTGCTGGCGTCAAGCGTAGCACGTGGCCCGCGCCCCGACGGAACCTTCCACGCACCAGCCTTGCCTACATTCCCACCCGCCCCCGGGTTCCCCCCATCTCCCGGTTGTCCCCGGGACACCGGAGCCTCCATACTGCCGCGATGCGTCTGCCGCTGCACACGCGCATGCTTCTCGGGGGTGGGCTCGGCATTGTCGCCGGGATCACTGCCCACGAGCTCCTCGGCGACGCTCCGGGCCTCCAATGGTTCGTGCGCCACGTGACCCAGCCGGCGGGTCAGATCTTCCTGCGCGCGCTCCTGATGCTCGTGGTGCCCCTCATCGTCTCCGCCCTCTCCCTCGGCGTGGCCGGCATGGGGGAGATCCGCAGCCTCGGTCGCATCGGTCTCAAGACTCTTGCCTACACCGTGGTCGCCTCGTCGATGGCGGTCCTCCTCGGGCTCCTCCTGGTGAACACGCTGCGACCGGGCAGCGGCATCTCGGAGGAACTGCGGGCTCGCTTGAGCGCCGGCGCGGCGGAGCGTGCCGCGACGGTGTCGCAGGTACAAGCGCCGCCCTCGGGCTTGCAGCTCCTGGTGCAGATCGTGCCCGATAACCCGATCCGTGCCGCCGCCAACGGCGACATGCTGGCGGTGATGTTCTTCTCCCTCATGTTGGGGATCGGTCTGTCGCTCACCCGCACCGCCGCGGCCCGCCGTTTCCAGGAATTCCTCGAGGGCCTCTACGACGTGACCATGCGACTCATCGGCATCGTCATCTCTTGCGCGCCCTACGGCGTCGCGGCCTTGCTCTTCACCATCACCGCCGACCTCGGCTTCGAAGTGTTGGGGCACCTGGCGCGGTACGTCCTCGTCGTCGTCCTGGCGCTGGCCATCCATCAGTTCGTTTTCTATTCCTTGGTGGTGAGACTTCTCGGCGGCATGAACCCCATCGCCTTCTTCCGCGCCGTGCAGGCCGCCATGGTGACGGCCTTCTCCACCGCCTCCAGCAATGCCACGCTGCCTACGGCGTTACAGGTGGCGGAAGAGAAGCTGCGGCTGCCGCAGACGGTGAGCCGCTTCGTCCTCACCGTCGGCGCGACGGCGAACCAGAACGGCACTGCGCTGTTCGAGGGCGTGACGGTCCTCTTCCTGGCGCAGTTCTATGGCGTGCCGCTCTCGCTCGGGCAGCAAGTGCTGGTGCTCTTCGTCTGCATCCTGGGGGGCATTGGCACCGCCGGCGTGCCCGCCGGCTCGATCCCGGTGGTGTCCATGATCCTCGGCATGGTGCACGTGCCGGCGGAAGGCATCGGCCTCATCCTGGGCGTCGACCGCTTCCTCGACATGTGCCGCACGACGCTCAACGTCACCGGCGACCTCGTGGCGGCCGTCGTCGTCTCCCGCGGCGAAAAGCGCCTTCCCGAGGCGCAGAGCAGCGCCTGAGCCGGCGCCGGACGCGCCGGTGCGGGTCAGGCCTCAGCGTTGGACCACAGGCCCATTGCTAGCTTCACCAGGACAAAGTCATTGGGTGCGTAATCGAAAGCCCGGTGATACGGGAATACTTCAATCGAGAGAACCCAGTCGTGACGCAGAGGCACGAATGCCACCAGCATGTCGTGGTTCGGATCCACCCGGGCTTCGTCGCTCCGCCGCGAGCGCGAGTTCGGCGCAAGCTGGGAGGCCACGACGGCAGCGCCCACTGTACTCGTCGAGAGCAGGCGCCTTCGGAACCTGATCATCGCGGACTCGATGCACGCTCACGCGCCGGGCCAGGGACTGGTCGGGCAGGATCACGAGTGTTCCCGTCATGGCGTCACCGGACACGTTGAAGGCCCAGAGCCCGTGCGTCCGCCCCCTGGTGAATTCACAGGTCAGCTGTCGTTCAGCCTTGGCGTAGACGAACTCCAAGGTGCCCATCGGCACCCGCTTCTGATCGATGATCTTGTCGGCCAGCAGCGTGACACGGTCCGGCTGCCTCCATCCACATCTATCCGAGTCGGGCTTCGACCACGCTCACCGCCGATGCAGTAGGCACGAGCCGCGTGAGGCGCAGCTTCGCCTTCGCGAGAAGCGTGACGTACTCTTGTTCGGTCCGCTCCTGGCCTCCTGGTCC
>DASRJW010000027.1 GCA_035649275.1 Candidatus Krumholzibacteriia bacterium | reverse complement strand
AAACGCCCAGTCAGCGTCTCGCCCTTCCGTCATGCGTTTCATTCGTCCCCATCTCCCCCGATCCGATCTTGCCGCCTACGTCCAGTCTATTCTTTTAGTTGCCTTTAGCAACTAAAAGTTGCGCTCCAGGAGGAGCGCCCTTGGTTGTAGCCGATCTGCCCAGGGTCCTCGTAGGAGCTGGCGATCAGATCCGCAGGACCGGGGCCATCCACGTGTCCCGCGCCCGCGACGCATTGGCCCAGGAGTGCACCACGGTGATCTGGATCAGTCCGGCGCGCCAGCCAATGCGGCCGTTTCCTGGGGCGGCGGAGAGTTGCCTTCCAGCGTCAGCGGCCGGTCGTGGTCCAGGAACGCAATGCAGACGCGGAAGAAATCAGCGGCATTCGTCACCCGCCGGATGGTATGGAGGAATGTCCCGGTCGACTCCACGCCGAGGCCGATGTAGTTCATGTGCTTCTTGATCCGCTGCACCCGCGCCGCCTCGGGCACCCCCGGCGGACAGACGCCGTCGTACAGCGCCCGCACGTAGGCGAGCACGTCGCGGCCGCGTGGCTGGAACGGCGTTTCACCGCGACCGTGCTGTCGGATCTGCGCGAAGATCCACGGGTTGCGAATCGCGCCGCGACCGATCATGAGCCCCCGCGCCCCGCTTTGCGCCAGCACCGCAGCTGCCTTCACGACCGAGTCCACGTTGCCGTTGGCGAGCACCGGGCAGCGCAGCATCTCCACCGCTTGCGCGACGCAGTCGTAGCGTACCGCGCCCTGGTACATCTCCTTCACGGTGCGCGCATGCACGGTCACGAGGTCGAGCGCGTGGCGGCCGAGAATGCGGAGCAGGTGCTCGAATCCCTCCGGCGAGTCGAAGCCGAGACGTGTCTTGACCGTGAGCTTGATCTGCACCGCGTCGCGCAGTGCGCCGAGGATGGCGTCCACACGCTCCGGCTCGCGCAGCAAGCCGCCGCCGGCGCACTTGCGGTACACGACCGGTGCCGGGCAGCCGAGGTTGAGATCGATCGCCGCCACCGGCAACCGCTGCAGCTCCCGCGCCGTGCGCACGAGTTCCTGGATGTCGTTGCCGATCATCTGTGCGATGACCGGCCGTCCGGTGGGGTTCGCCTCGATGGCCGCGACGATCTTGGGCTCGAGACGCGAGGCGCTGTGGACGCGGAAGTACTCGGTGTAATAGACATCGGCGCCGCCATAGGCCGTCAGCAATCGCCAGAACGCCAGGTCGGTCACATCTTGCATGGGGGCGAGTGCCAGGAGCGGCGTCGACTTGTGGAGCAGGGTATCGAGCTGCGCTTGCGGACTCATGGTGCGAGCCTAGCGGAGTCGGGGGCTGCTCGGCAACGGTCCTGTGCATTGCCGGTTCGTGGCGGTGCACCTCCGCAAAGAATCCCCCATCAAACCTGAATCACGGCCGCGCTGAGAAGTGGCCGGCTGACCATGCGCCAGTTGCCACTGGCCGCTGCATTTCGTGAACTTACTCGCACTGTTGCACATGGCTGACAAGCTTCCAGCGTTGTTGCCCTTCGCCAACCGGCCCATCCAGGTGATCCTTCAGGCCACGATCGCGGCCGACTACCAAGGCCGGGTCTTCACCCTGATGGGAAGTCTCGCAGGCGCCACAGCGCCGTTCGGGCTCCTCCTGGCCGCTCCCATCGCCGAGATGGTCGGCGTGCGCTCGTGGTACGTGACGGGCGGACTGGTCTGCCTCTCGATGGGAATCGCGGGCTTCTTCGTGCCGTCACTGATGCGGATCGAGGAGCCGCCCGAGGGAGCCACGGAGGAAGCGGCGTCCCTGACATGGTGAAGGGCCTTGATCGGTGCTGCACGGTCGGCATCGATCCCCTCCTCTCGGCTCGGGCAACTTTCTTGCAGGCCCATGTGTGGCGGTCCCGGTCCGCGCTTTCCGAGAGGGCAGGGTTCGAGTCCATGATTGCCTCTCGTTTCTCGCACGCCCCATCACGGGTCGTTTCAGCGTGAGCAGCGGCTTTGCCCTCAGTGCCCCTAGCTTCGGATTGTGAGGAGGATGCCATGGAGGTCGTACGGTCCGCCGGTTCGCGACGCTGGAAGCTGTGGGTGCGGCGGGTCCTCGCCGTGGTCCAGCTGGCGCCGCCCATGGCGCTGGCGTTCTACTCGCTCACCGAGCCATGGGCGCGCGCCCGCGTCGTCCTCATCGTGGGAATCTCTCGCAGTCCTGGAGCCATGCTCCTCGTGCTGCTGAGTCTGCTGGCGACACTCGCTGCCGCGGTTGCTGTCGCAGGCCGCAGACGGACCACTCTCCTGTCGCCCCTTGTGCACCTCGGCACGGGGGCGCTCATGTGCACCGTGTCATTCTTGGCCTACCGCATGATCGAGCAGTCCGCCGTGCGCGCCTTGGGCTTCATTCCCCTGGGCTCGGTGGGCCCCGGGCCTGGACTGAAGCACTTCTTCATCGCCGCACTCATGGTGGCCGGGCTCGGTCTCGTCGAGCTCACGCTCGTCTTGCTGCAGCGACACCGGCGCTCACGCCGGGCTGGTCAACCATCAGAGGACATCCTCAGCGCGAGGGCGATACAGCCGCGCCCAGACGCCCTCCCCGCACCTTCGTACGACGGCGAAGCGGTGCCGGCCGGCGATTTGCCTGTCGCGAGCCGATCTACGTAGGAGGACGACCTTTCCTGGGGGCGAGGCCCTGCCTCGATGCGAAGAGTGCCGGATACTCGCAGGGCCCGTCAGCCGCCCCAGGAGGCGTACAGGCGCAGCTCCGGGCTGCGCTGGTTCACGTCGGGATAGCGGGCGTAGTCGCGCCGGCTGTTGTAGAGCAGGAACTCGGCGCCGGCGCCGAAGAAGCTCCGCACCGGTACGAGGAACTTCACGTGGGTGAAATTGGTGTAGCTCTCGACCTCGTTGCCGTTGACGCTGTGCACGAGGTTCGAGGCATGGCCCAGGGTCAGGATGTCCCGCCCCTTGTGGGCGAAGACCGCCTCGAACTCGAAGCCGAGCCCCGGGCCGTAGTCGTACTGTCGGCCCGAGATGTTGAAGTGATCGGACTTGGTGGCGCCGAGGAGGATGGCGTTCACGTTCAGCAGGGCCCGGGTCTCGATCCCTTCGCGGCCGGTGAAGCGGGTCAGATAGCTGGCGCCGATGCTCTGTCCCCCGTACACGTAAGACTCGTTGTCGAGATACTCGAAGTGCTGGTAAGCAGCCAGGACGTGCTTGGCCTTCGGGCTCTCGCTCACGGTGAGCGCCCCCAGGATGCCGCTGATCTCGATGCGGCCGATCCCATGCGGCTTGTTGTCGAAATTGAGCTGCATGCCGAAGTCGAAATGATCGAACGGCTTCATGGGGCGATCGGCGAAGGGACTGCCGTAGCTGGCGTCGAAGCTCACGAACAGTTTCGACGTGCTCCGTTCCCACAGCCTCTCGTCCCCGATGGTGCGGCTGCCGAAGCGGAAGCTCCCGCCCAGATGCTCTGGGATGCGGTCGGGCGGGTTGGCGTGCACCTCGAAGGCTTCTCCCGTGAGCAGACGGTTGACGCCGCGCGTCGGGCTGACGGCGAAGCCGCCGATCTCGTGCCAGACGCGCCCCTTCGTCGCCGTGTTGTCCAGCACCATGGTCGACAGCCGGTACAGGGCCTCGCCGAAGGCGATGCCGCCGACCGCGGTGTTGATCCAGTCGTTCACTGAGGGATGGTGGTTCTCGCCGGTGTATTCCCACAGCCAGGCGCCGGCGAAGGAGAAGGCGCTGGATTGGTAGAAATCGTAGTGGTTCGAGCGCGCCGCGCCGTAGTACATGCCGCCCTGGTAGGGATGTCTGAAATTGTTGGCCGAGAAGGTGTTGTCGTCCCACTCGAAGCCGGCCTTGAGGTTCTCGTGGATGGACTCCAGGCTGACCTTGAACCCCTCCGCACCCTCCGTGAAAAAGGCGCGACCGAAGGTGGTCATCACCAGGTTGAAACCTTCGATCTCCGCCAGCGTTCGCAGCAAGCGCCAGTTCTGCCCGTAGGAGTCCGGCGACCGGAGCGTAGCCCCCGGGCCGCCTTCTTGAGCCGCAGCGGCCCCGAGCGGCGCCGACGCCCCGAAGGGCGAGGCGGCCCCGAGCGGCGCCCGCGGCAGGAGCAGGTCTTCGGCCGCGGTCTGGGCCTGGGTCGCGGGGGCGGCCAGAGCGAGCCAGAGCGCCCAGGTCACGATGGGAGCGACACCCCTTCGTCGCCACCGAACGATGGGACCAGCACGCAGCCGCGCCCGCAGCACGCCGGTGCCGTCACCCACTCGCGCCTGCCTCGCTGTTTTGCGCTGCCTCTGCATCACTTTCCCGCCTCGAGCGGCTGCCGCCGCGTGAATACCGGCTCGCCCTCCTGCGGCGGCGCGCGTACCTCAGTACAACGACACTCCCAAGACCACGAGCGGATCGATCTCGGTTGTCGCCGTGGTGGAATACTCCGAAAACACGGTGCTCAGACCCGCACCGCCGAAGACGCTGGTCCTCTCGCTCAGGCGCCATTCGCCGAGGGCGCGAGCTTGCAGCGCGTAGTGCAGGCGATCGTTTTCCGCCGGATCGTCGCTCGGCTGCGGCATGACGTGCACGAAGCCGAGATCCGTGTCCAAGGACCAGCGGCGCCACAGGCCGAAGCCGTAACCGTAGTTCCAAGTGAGGAAGGCCGTGTCCCCGCGCTCTTCTTGCACATCGCCGACACCGAGGGTGAACATGGAGTAGAAGCCCAGGAGCGAGGTGCGCACGCCGGTGTTGATCGCCGCCAGGTTGCTGGCGAAGCTCACCCAGTCGGCACCGCCGTTGTTCGCCACGCTCACCAGTCCGAGGGCGAAGACGTCGTTTTTCCGCGCCACATTGACTGCTCCCAGCTGCGCAGCGTGCGCGGTCCCGGCCACGTTCAGCAGGGCGATCTGGGCGCCGTGGATGGTATGCGCGTAGTCGAACAAACCTGCCTGCAGTCCCCTGGCCTCTTCCTGCACGTAGTTGATCCCGCCCGAGGCCTGCAGCCCGCGGAACGAACCGGAGACGATGTTGACGATGGAGGCGATCTGGGCGTAACGCGCATCGGCGTTCGCCAGGTTGTACATCGAGGTGAGCTGCACTCCCACGAAGTCCTTCTCCGCATAGTTGAACAGGCTGGCGTATTGGAAGCCGCGGAACATCCCGCGGCCGTAGTTGACCAGGCCGGAGAGCTGCACGCCTCGAGCATCGCCGCCGCCGTAGTGGAGGAGCCCGGTGACCGAGGCACCCCGGAACTCTCCTCCGTTCACCGTGGCGACGCCGGTGACCTGGAAACCGCTCATCTCGCCGTGAATGCGTCCGACCACACCGCTCAGGTCCACGCCGTGGATGGCTCCGACGCGGCCATAGAGGATGCCGAGTCGGAAGTGGGTCTCCACCATGGGGTCCCGGTTGGTGCTGAGGGGGTAGAAGAAGGAGAAGTTGACCGGGTGTTGCGCTGGCTCGGCGTGGCTCGTGCCCGCGCTGCAGAGTGCACCAGCGAGGAGGAGCGCCGGAAGCGCGTGCGTCGTACCCAGTGTCCGGCAACGCCAGCGCCGCGCCGCCACGGCCGGCGGCTGGAAATCCCTCGACTGTGCGCGCGCCAGCACTAGTTCGTGACCTGCCCGCGTTCCCGCTCCGAATCCGACTCTGGCTGCATGCGGACGGGAGAATCTAGCACGAGGTGCCACCGCAGAGCTTGCGCCAACTTGCCGTCACCCGTAGAGTGGTTGCGCCCGACCCGGGAAGGTCGGTGTCGATTCTCCGGAGCCGGCCGTGCGTCCGATCACCGCCCTCAGTTCGACCTGGACGATTCTCGCCCTTCTCGCCTGGGCACCGGCGGCGAGCGCCATGCGCTTTCAGGAACGTCCCACCTGGATGGTGGGTGTGGGCTGGGGTTTCGGCCGGGGGTTCTTCGACGACGCCGAGTTAGGCGAGCACGTCTACCGCAGTGGCTCCGCGCCGCAGATCCATTTCGGCTGGAAGCCTTCCACTCGCTTCATGGTGGGAACCCACTACGAAGCCTGGATGATCGAGCTCGGCGAGGTTCCCATCAAGATCCGCCGCAGCTTGCAAAACCTCTCCTTGGGTCTCACCTGGTACCCGGGGAATCCCGTGGGACCGAGCGGGGGCATCTACTTGCGCGCCGGCGGCGGTCTCGGCTGGGCCGGAACCGCCGAGGTCCCGGTGGAGGAGGAAGAGGCTCAGACCCACGGGAAGCGCATCGACGAGTGGGGCGTGTCGGTCTTCGGGGACGCCGGCTACGAATTCTGGATCAGCGGCAACGCCACGATCTCCGCCGGCTTGAGCCTGAACTACCTCGACATCGGCGAGAGCATCGTCGATGCGGGGTTGTTCGCCGGCGGCTTACTCGGTCTCACGTTGTATTTCTGAAAGACGCCGATGCGCCGTTTCTTGAGACTGGTTCTGGCGCTGTTCTTCAGCCAGATGCTCCTTTTCCTCGTCGGCCTTTTCGCCCTCGGTAGCCTCTTGCGCCCCACCGCTCCGGCGCTCGAATCCGGAACCATGTTGCGGGTGCACCTGAGCGGCGAGATCATCGAGTACCCCACGCTGCCCTCGATTCCCTTCCTGCACCGGGAGCCGCTGTCGCAGAACGACATCCTGGAGTGCTTGCAGGCCGCTGCCGACGACGACCGCATCGGCTCCGTGCTGGTCGAAATCGACGAGCCCGACATCGGCTGGGGGAAGGCCACGGAGCTGCACCAGGCCATCCTTCGCTTCCGCGAGTCCGGCAAGCCCGTGGTGGCGCACGGGCCGGTTCTCGGCGAGGTGGGCCTGCTGGTGGGTTCGGCCTGCGATTCGATCTACATGCCTCCCACGGGACGGGTGTTCCTGAACGGACTCGGGGTGGGGCCGATGTACTTCAAGGGCACCCTGGACAAGCTTGCCATCCGCCCCAACGTGAGCCGCATCGGCGCCTACAAGGACGCCGTCGAGCCGGAGATCCGGCGCAACATGTCCGCGGAAGCGCGGGAGCAGTACGAGTGGCTGCTGGACGATCTGTGGAGCGAATTCCTCGAGACCCTGGAGTCGCGGCGCAACCTGGGACGGGCCGACCTGGAGGAGGCGGTGGACCGAGGGATCCTGACGCCGGACGAGGCGATGGAGCTCGGGCTCCTCGACGGCGTGCGGCACCGGGAGGACGTGGTGCGCCAGTACGTACGGCGCTCCCTCGACACGCCGCTGCTGGACGTCGAAGACTACCGGCACGAGGCGCGTCACCGGCTGGCGGTGCACGGCAGCAAGGCCATCGCCGTGGTGCATGCCCGCGGCCTCATCTTGCGCGGCGCCAACGACTACGCCCCCACCTTCGGCGCCATCCTCGGGGCCAGCGAGGTCGTACGTGATCTGGAGGACGTCGCCGACGACAAGACCATCGAGGCCGTGGTGCTCCGCGTCGACAGCCCGGGCGGTGAGATCGTGGCCAGCGACATGATCAGCCACGCCGTCGAGCACGTGCGCCAGCGCAAGCCCATCGTCGTCTCCATGGTGGACGTGGCCGCGTCCGGCGGTTACATGATGTCCTTCCACGCCAACCGCATCGTGGCGCAGCCGACGACGATCACCGGCAGCATCGGCATGCTCATCGAGAAGTTCAACATGCGGGGCTTCTACGACAAGCTGGGCTTGAGCCGTGACTTCGTCACCCGCGGCTCCTTCCCCTTCCTCTTCAGCGACTACCACGACTGGAGCGCTCAGGAGGAAAGCCTGATCGCGCGCCAGCAGTGGGGCGACTACGAGCGCTGGATTCAGGACATTGCCAAGAGCCGTAAGCTGGAAGCCAGCAAGGTGGACGACCTCGGGCGCGGGCGGGTGTGGACGGGGCAGCAGGCGCTGGAGCACGGCCTGCTCGACGAGCTGGGTGGACAGGAGCGCGCCGTCGAGCTGGCGCGGGAGCTGGCGGAGATCCCCGCCGGCACCAAGACCCGGCTCGTGCACTATCCGGAGGAACGCAGCTTCCTGGACCTGCTGCTGCAAGAGAGCGACGCGCTCTGGGCCAGCGCCCGCCAGCGCCTGGACGTTTCCCCGCGCCTGCCGCGGGGCACCCGCTGGAGCATCCTCGAGCTCGGCTTCCTGCCTTGACCCTGCTGGCGCCTGGCGGCGCCGGATCCTCCTCGGACGAGGCGAAACACGCCGCGAGCTGTCTCTTTCACGAAGCGGCGGCGCGTCCCGGCCGGTACCGGGACACGCCGCGCTCGGCGAAGGTTTCAGAAGGCATGCCGCGCGGCATGCATGGGATGGCGCAAGAGGGCGACGACACCGTGCTGCAGGTGCCGTTGCACCGGCAACGCCGAGACCTCGCCCCCGCTCGCCAGTACTTTGCTGATCAGCTCCGGGCGCACGTCCATGGTGCCCACGGTGCCACGACAGAACGGACAGGCGAGGGGCACGTTCGTGCCCAGGGCACCGCAGCTGCCACAACGCCAGCCCCGCGCTTCGTATTGTGCCGCCACAAACAGACGGCGAACGGCATGGGTGTTGGCGGCATGCAGGACCTCGTCGGTGCCGCGGGCGCCGCGCACCGGGGACAGGGCTTCCTCGATCTGGCGTTCGAGCTCGCGCTCGTGCCGCTCTTCCTCGCCCTGCACGAACCCTTCCAGGATGCGCTCGACGATGTCGCGCTCCTGCCCCTTCAGAGCCACCGGTAACCCGATGACGACGCGCTGCGCGATGCGATCTGGAAGGTGGGCGCGGAAGGCGCTGATCACCGGCTCGGGCCCGCCGAGAACCACCGGCACCCGGGGATCGCGATCGGAGAGATGGGTCAGCGCGACGGCGACCTCGCGCTGGTGGTGTTCGATCTGATCGTCCACATGACGTTGGAAACGCATGTGCGACCAGCCGCCTTGATGGTGCACGCGTGGCGAACTCTGGATCTCCGCCTGCGCGCGCACGGTTCCGGCGCCGATCTCCAGGATTCGCGCCGAGCGCGAATCGACCAGGCAAGCGAGCACGCGCTGGGCGTTCTCCTCGGCTCGCAAAGGTTCGAGGAACGGGCGGTCGGAAACGACGAGGGTATTGTCGAAAGACATCGGTGAGCCGACGGCCTGGAAGAACTTTTGGCGCGCGCAAGCGAACAGCGCCAGCCCCAGACTGCGGCGTTCGACACGGGCATGGATGACATCTTCGAGGTAGGCCAGAACGTGACGGCCGTCGGTTTCCAGCAGGGTGCGGTCCCGGGCGCTCGGCGCCTCACCCTGGGCCTGGCGCAGCCGCGAGCGCACGAAGACGCGCATGGCTTCGGAAGAGGCTTCGTTGTGTCCGACGTCGAGATACACGCTCAGGAAAGGATGGGTGGGCGAAACGGATTCCAACTCGCGCAGCTCACGCGTGAACGGCATCGGGTTCTCCCTCGGCTCGAGTGTGGCTCTTCCCCGCACGGGGGAACGGTGGAGCGAACGAGCTGGCGAAAGCTCGCGGGCGGCGGACGGGGCGCCGCGACGTCGATTGTCTGGAGCGTGCTGCGGCGAGTCGGAAGGGTCGAGGTGCTTGCCACCGGGCTGGGCGCAGGACACCTCGGGGGTCGTGGCACGTCCCCTCGAGAGCACGCTTGCTGGGGGTGGAGCATCAGCGTTCCTCGCCTCCGACTCTACACCTCGCCTCGGAAAGTGGAAAGAGGCGGTCCGGCGGGGGTGGGCGCTGGAGGCAGGTCGCAGGCGAGCCGAGGGGGCGAGCCGGGGCGAGGGCCGGCAGGTGGGCGGGGCGGGTCGAGGGTCCGGGTCTCGGGCGGCGTGGAGGTGCCGGCCTCGCCGCGCAGCATGGCACGGCACTCTCCACGGCCCGAAGCGAGGCGGCGGCGCAGCAAGTGTCAGCCGGAAAGTCTCAGCGCGGAGCCAACGACATCCGGTTCTTTGCCACGGCCGCCGCACACTGTGGGCGCGGCGACGACGCATCGCGCCTTAGAACCTCGAAAGCGCGGCGCTTCCATCCGGGGTCGAACGCGCTGGACGGACGCGGGCCGCGCGAACCAGGGTTCACGAATCGCGACGCGCTCACCTGCGACGCATCCACGTCCGTGCACCCGGAGGGATGGGGCGGGCCATTGAAGGCGCAGGGTCAGTGGGACGATCGGGCGGGAGCGCCGGGCGCCAGAGCCGCCGGAGGCGCCACAGGCGGTGGGATTACCGCCCGTTGTGTGTCCGCACGGTCTTCCCGCGTCCGTCTACCACGACCTCCCCGGTCAATCGTCTCGAGACGCGCCGGACGCCGTCGTCCTCCGCGTCGCGAGTCGAGCTCGGGAACCACAAGGCAAGCCACGTTCCTCACCAAGGCGAGCGCCGAACCTGATGCGCGCCGCAGGCAGCAATGGTGTGCTGTGCAACGAGTTGTCCGTGGCAGCAGGAAGAGCGACGTCGGCGCACCGGCAACGACACGGTGTCGCTGCTGGGAAAACGGGCGCGCCGGCAACACGAAGCGCGGGGGGGATCCCCCAGTGCGGTGCAATGCAGGCGAGACTCCGGTCGATGGCGTGCGGCGATGGAGTGGGGCGCCGCATCACGGCGCTCGCGGTGCCGCCGTACCTCATTTCATGGCGCCCCATGCGCCGCGTTGCACCTCACGATGGCTGCCATGCCACGTTGTCAGCCGGTGTCGCACGGTGCGCGGCACGAGCCAAGGAGATCGTGTGCGACGCCGGCGCGCGAACAATCACACAATCCCGTGCCCTTGACCGTCTCCCGGCGGCGCCGCTAGGATCCTCTCGATCCGCAGCCCCGCCTCTTCTTCCACTCGAGGCCGCATGCCGACACCCAAGGACATGGACGACCTGATCCGCCGGCTGCTGGTGGAGCTCGGGGAGGATCCGGAACGCGAGGGCCTGCGGCAGACACCGGCGCGGGTGGCGGAATCGTTGCGCTTCCTCACCCAGGGATACTCCCAGGACCTGGAGAAGGTCCTGAATGGCGCGGTGTTCCGCGAGAACTACAATGAGATGGTGCTCGTCCGCGACATCGATTTCTTCAGCCTCTGCGAGCACCACCTGCTGCCCTTCTACGGCAAGTGCCACGTCGCCTACGTGCCCGATGGCAAGCTGATCGGCTTGTCGAAGATCCCACGGGTGGTCGAGATCTTCGCGCGCCGGCTGCAGATGCAGGAGCGGCTCACGCAGCAGATCGCGGAGTGCCTGGAGGCCGCGCTGGAGCCCCGCGGCGTCGCCGTGGTCACCGAGGCCTACCATTTGTGCATGTCCATGCGTGGCGTGGAGAAGCAGAACGCCTGGGCCGTGGCGAGCGCCATGCGCGGGCTCTTCCTCAAGGACTACCGCACGCGCGAAGAGTTCGTCGGTCTCATCCACCGGCGGCCGACAACGTGAGCGCACCGAGGAGTGGAGTCGCATGCGCCTGGTGAGCTTCGGAGCCCGGGGCAGCGAGAGGCCCGGCCTCCTCCTGGACGACCGCGTCCTCGACCTGCGCGCTTGCGATCCCAGCTTGCCCGACAGCCTGCGGGGGATCCTGGCCACGCAGCGCCTGCGCGATGTGGAGCGCCTGCTCCGCCGGGGAGATTGCAGCGCCGCGCTGCTGCCCCTGGCCGGCACGCGCCTGGGTGCGCCGCTTCCCGATGCCTCCAAGATCGTCTGCATCGGGCTCAACTACGCCGACCATGCCACGGAGCAGAAGCGGCCCTTGCCGACCGCGCCGTTGCTCTTCGCCAAGGCGACGACGGCGCTCAGCGGCAGCGGCGATCCCATCGTCCTTCCGCCGGGAGAGAAAGTGGACCTGGAAGCGGAGCTCGCCTTCGTGATCGGCCGGACGGCGAAGCAGGTGCACGCCGAAGAAGCCGCGGGGTTCATCGCCGGTTACATGTGTTTCAACGACGTCTCTGGACGAGAGGCGCAGTTCTCCGACCGCCAGTGGTTCCGCGGCAAGAGCTACGACACTTTCGCCCCCTGCGGCCCCTGCCTGGTGACCACGGACGAGGTGCCGGACCCGCATGCGCTCGGCATCGCCTCGCGGGTCAACGGCCGCCTCATGCAGCAGAGCCGCACCGACCAGCTCGTCTTCCGCATCCCCCAGCTCCTCGAGTACATCACGCGCAGCATGACGCTTCTTCCCGGCGACATCGTCGCCACCGGCACGCCTGCCGGCGTCGGTGTCTTCCGCGACCCGCCGGTCTTCCTCCAGGATGGCGATCAGGTGACGGTCACCATCGACAGCATCGGTACCCTCTCCAACCCGGTGCGGTCCTAGGTCCCCGCGGTGATCCCCCGCGCTCCCACGGCTTGCCTTCCCACTTCCGCGCCGGCGTGCTTTCGGTTAGATAGTAGATGTATGCATGCTGCTCGCGCCCACACTCCTGGGGGCGCGACCCGCCCGAGACGGAGCCGCGCCCGCATGCGGCCGGAGCCCGTGCTGCCGGCAGTCGCGTCGACGGTCCGCGCCGCTCTCGCCGCGGCTCTCTTGTCCTGTCTCGGGCTCAGCCCCGGCTGCGGCCAGGGAGACTCGACGCTCGCGACCCTCGACCCCGACGCCGCTCCGCTCAAGCCGACCTACGACCAGGTGGCCGCCATCCTGGACCGAAGCTGCATCCCTTGCCATGGCGGTAGCAACGCCCAGACCACGCTCGCCTCGGTGGCGCCGGATTACTCGACCTGCGAGGGCGTTCAAGCCGATCTCGAAGGCCTGCGCCACACGGTTCTCGAGCGCGGCTCCATGCCGCCAGGTGCCTGGCCGCGCCTTTCCGAGGCGGAGAAACTCCTTCTCCAACGCTGGTTGGACCAGGGCGCCTGCGCGCCTTGCGGGACACCGTGTCCATGAGACGCAGCGGGAGCAGCAGGCGAAAGCCGCAGCGGGCGTGGTGCGCCGCTCTCGCTTCGAGCCCGGTGATCGCGTTCCTCGTCGCCCTGATCACGACTCCGGGGCAAGCGCTACCGCTCTACTCCGCCCGGGCCGGCCGCACCTGCGACAACTGCCATCTCACACCGAACGAGTGGGTGAACCCGAAGCTTTCGGCCCGCAAGTGCTCGCTCTCCTGCCGGGTCTGCCACGTCGATCCTTCGGGAGGCGGGATGCGCAACGCCGCCGGGCGTTTCTACGAGCGCGCCACCCTGCCGGCCATCGCCACCAGCCCACGTCCCACCGCGGATTGGGATCGGTCCTTCCTGGGTCTCATCGGGCGCCACGATCACGCCACGACCTACACGGACAGCCTGCCGCAGGGCCCGGCGACGGCAGCGGAGCGGTTCGAGGCTCGCTTCGCCCCGCATGATCTGTGGGGCTACGGCACGCCGCTTCTCGCCAGCTCGGAGTACGCACCGTTCCAGGGGCGGTACGGCGTCCTGCGCGCCGACCCGGCCTTCCGGATCGGCTGGGACTTGCGCCTCGCCACCTATATCGACCACAGCACCCTGGTCTTCCCCATGCAGGCCGATGTCAACGCGCTGGTGCATCCCATGGAGCACGTGAGCTTCCTCGCCAATGTCGGTGCGCGCGGTCAGAGCGGCGGCTTCCGCGACACCCGGCACGACCCGCACACCCCCTACTTCCGGGAGGCCTACCTCCTGCTCCACGAAGCCCTGCTGCAGACCTACGTCAAGGCCGGGCGCTTCGTGCCCGCTTTCGGCTTGCGTCTCGACGATCACACCGCCCAGCAGCGCCGGGCTTTCGAGCTCGACGCCTCGCTGCCGGAGATCCGCGTCACCGGCGTCGAGATCGGTTTGGCGCCGAACTATCCCTACGCCAGCGTCTCCTGGTTCGCCGGGGGTTCGCGATACGAGACGCCGGATTCCTGGGACATCTTCGACACCCCCGAAGGCCACGGTGCGGCTCTGAACCTGGGATGGCGCGATGTCGGATGGAGCCTCGGTGGCAGCCTCCTCGCCCGCCGCCGGCCGCTGCAGCAAGGCGGCGACGCCAGCAGCGGCGCCGTCTTCGCCAGCTTCAACCCCTGGACCTACTGGCGGGGCCTGCCGCTCACGCTGCAGGCGGAGTTCGACTACGGCACGCGCACCCGAGACAGCGGCCAGAAGACCCATCAGCTCGCCGTCTATCAGGAGATCGACTGGCTGGCGGGCAACGGCGTCAACTTCCTGCTAGCGCAGGACTGGTCCGATCCGGACGTCGAGGTGCAGGACGACCATGCTTGGCGGCTGACGGCGGGCCTGCAGCTCACGCCTTTTCCTGGTGTTGCCGTCGATTTCCGCACCCGAGTCCTCGTCCCGGCGGAGGAGCAGAGGGGCACCGACTTCCTCGTGCAGCTGCGCCTGTACAACTGAGGCTCAAACCTGCGACTCGGAGAAGATCTCGGCCTCGAAACGGCGAATGACGGCGCCGCGGCGCCAGGAATCCGGGGCGAGGCCCGCCTTGCGGCAAACCCCCTCGAGGAACTGCACCCGGTTCCAACCCATGTGCACAGCGACCTGAGGCAGTAGGATGCCGCGGAGGCCCTCACGTTCGATGAGGAGACCGTCGCGCCCCATCCGGATCTCCTGCACATCGTCCACGTCCGTCATGGGCCCGAGGACGGAGATCTCGATTTCGATCGCTTCCACTTCGTCGGCGGAGACCGGGTCGAAGCGCGGGTCGCGCGTCGCCGCCGCGGCAGCGTTCTCGATGACCGCTTCCGCCAGCGCCGCATGCGGCTCGAGCCAACCGATGCAACCGCGCAGCTTCCCGTCCTCGCGGCGGTGCAGGGTCACGAAGGCCGCCAGTGGCTGGCGGAGCGCCGCCGACCACTTCTCGCTCTCCATCTCGACGCGCTCGCCTGCGCCGGTGGCGTGCGCCATGCTCCGTCGCGCCAGATCGAGGAGCGCGCGCCGGTCCGCCGCGGAGAGACCGGGCGCGACCGCGGTGGCTTCGTCCTCGTAGTAGGCCAGCGCCGCGTAGCTCACCGTATGCGACCAGTCGCCGGTGATCTCGCCGGAGGTCGTGTACGAACGCAGCTCGCACTTCCATGCTGCTGGCTGGAGATGCAGAAGGACCCCGAGCGGACGGCGGCCGCAGATGGTGCTTCCGGTGCGCCCCAGGAAGTCTTGGAACTCGGCGAAGGAGCCGTGGCGGAGCGCGTCGATGGCGCGGTCGTCGTAGTCGCGGATCTGCTCCGGCACGCGCTCGGTGAAGGGAACGTAGCCGAAGGCGTCGCCGTAGTGCATGAAATCGGTGCTCACGACGAGCAGCGTGGCCGCGTCGAGGAGAGGCGCGATGGCGGCTCCGAGAGCGGCGTAGTCCTCCTCGTCGCGCATCTCCCCGATCAGCACGGGCACGAGCGTGGCTTGTGGCAGAAGGTGCTGCAAAAAAGGGAGCTGCATCTCGATGGCGTGTTCGGGGGCAAAGGGACGGGCGGAGCAAGTGACGTGTGGCTGCTCGGCGAGCTGCTCCACCGCGCCGAGATCCACCGGCATGCTGCCGAGAGGCGACTCGTAGTGCGAGGAGGGATCCACCGCCGCACCCCAGACGGCGGCGCGATGATTGGGCGCCAGGACCACGACGCGGCGCAGGGCGAACGAGGAAAGCGCCGCATACGCGGAGGCTGCTGTCGGCCCGGAGTAGCGCAAGCCCGCATGCGGCACGACGAGGGCGCGAGGGCGACGGCCCTGCGGCCACGGCGGTGCGGCCTGGAGCATCGAGGCGACGCTCCGAGCGAGGGCGCCGGAGTCTTCCGGGTACCAGCTGCCGGCAAGGGCTGCCGGCCGCGACGCGGCCGATTGGAAGTGCGGGTCCGACATAGGGCACTCCTCGTGGATCCGTGTCCAGTGCGGTCGTGCAGCCGAGACGGCTGGCGGATCGCACGGAGACGCGTCACGGTGCCCGCATCCCTTAGCGTAGTCCCAAGCGTAGTCCCAGCGCCTGGACATCGCAAGACCTCCCGCCCGGGCGGGTGCACACACGTCCGGACCATGGCATGTGCGTTGCTCTCCCTCTCCCGGGATTCACCGGGGAGTGACGATGCTGCGCCAGGTCGTACTGGGGTTCTTGCTCTGCGCCGCGCTGGCCGGAAACGCCAGCGCCCAGATCAGCGCTCTCGATCTCGAGGTCTCCGGAGCCTTTCTTTCCAAGTACATCTGGAATGGTTTCGATCGTATCCGCGGCCGCGGTCTGGACGATGGACCGGTGCTGCAGCCGCGGGTGAGCCTCGGCATGGGAGGCACGCCGCTCCACCTGGCCGTCGGCGGCTCCTTCGTGATGAACAACGACAGCGAGCTGCACGAGACCACCTACGGCGTCTACGTGCAGCGCTCCGCTTCCCCGCTCACCAAGGTCGGCATCGGTTACACCTACTATGATGACCGCGTGGCACCGCTCCTGGCCGTCCCCGACGCGGATGCCCACGAGATCTGGTTCGCGCTGGATTCGCACAACGTGGCCGGCGTGCGCACGGGTGTCGACGTGAAGTACGAGATCTCGGCGCGCGACGCCTACGATGCCTATTTCGTCAGTCAGGTCGATTTCGGCTACGTCTTACCGCTGGTGCCCACCTCCGCCGCCGGCGTGGGTCTCGATCTGGTGGGAACGACGCGCGTCCTCTACAACACGAAGATCGTGTCGCAGGGCGTGGAACGCGTGCCCAAGGGCTTCTCCGCCTGGCAAGTGGGGCTGGCGGCGGACTTTCGCGCTGCCCGCGTCATCGTCACCCCCTCCGTGGACTACCAGGTGACACTGGAAGAGGCCGTGAACGACGAAGATCCCCTCTGGGCGGGGATTTCGGTCCGCTACGACTTCTGAACGGTCCCGAGCAGCACTGCAGGAACCGCTGGCACTCGACCCCCCTCTCCGGCGCCGCTACGGAGCCAGACACCGTTACCTTCTGCAACACGAGCCGTCCTCGAGCCTCCCCGACCGGACTCCATGCAGCGTGGTTGATTTGGCGCCAGGCGCGAGGCGCGGGCGGGCCCTCTGCGCCCTCCGTCGCGCCCAACTATCTTTGCGGACGCGCCCCTCGGTCGATCGGCACGTTGCCCGCATCCAGCAGACACGGGGACCCTTGCGCGGGAATCCGGGCAGCGGGCCTTCCCCCCTTCCGCTGCGGCTTCTCGGCGCTAGCACCGCCTCGAACCGGCGGATATATTGATCCCCCTGCGCGCCGCCGTTTCCGGACGGCGCCGTGAGTGCACGAGAGGGGACGACATCATGCGACTCACACCGGCCGTCCTGCCTACCAAGCTCGCCTATTTCTCCATGGAAGTCGGGGTCGATCCGCGCATCCCGACCTACAGCGGCGGTCTCGGCGTTCTGGCCGGAGACACCTTGCGTCAAGCGGCAGACCTCCATGTCCCCATGGTCGGTGTCACCCTCCTGCAGCGTCGCGGCTACCTGCACCAGCGTCTCGATGCCGCGGGGAATCAATCGGAGAGCCCGGCCCTCTGGCGCCCGGAGGATCTCCTCGAGCTCCAATCCCCCCGCGTCTCGGTCACCATCGAGTCCCGCGAGGTGCAGATCCGCATCTGGTGTTACCGCGTGGAGGGCGTCACGGGGCACACGATCCCACTGTACTTCCTCGACACCGATCTGGAAGGGAACGATGCCTGGGATCGCAGCCTCACCGGCCAGCTGTACGGCGGCGACGAGCGCTATCGTCTCAGCCAGGAAGTGATTCTCGGCATCGGCGGGCTGGCGGCCCTGCGCGCTCTGGGGCACGGCCCGGATCTGCAGCACCACATGAACGAGGGACACTCCTCCCTCCTCGCCCTGGCCCTGCTCGAGCGGCAGCTGCGCAACCGTCCCCTCCGTCTCGCCACCGAAGCGGACGTGGAGGTCGTGCGCGCCCGCTGCATTTTCACCACCCACACTCCGGTGCCCGCTGGACACGACATGTTCCCCCTCGAACTGGTGCGCCTGATCCTGGGCAACGAGCGCACCGAGGCCTTGCAGCGCTGCGAATGCATCCTCGACGGCAAGCTCAACATGACCCACCTCGCCATGCGCTTCTCGCGCTACATCAACGGTGTCGCCATGCAGCACGGTGAAGTGTCGCGGAACATGTTCCAGTTCCCGATCAACGCCATCACCAACGGCGTGCACGCCATCACCTGGACCTCGCCGCCTGTCCGCGAACTCTTCGACCATCACATCCCCGCCTGGCGCCGTGACAACCTCTACCTGCGCTATGCCCTCAAGATCCCCCTGGAAGAGATCCGCGCCGCCCATGCGGAAGCCAAGGGGCGCCTCCTGGCAGAGATCGATCGGCGCGAGGGCCTGCGCCTCGATCCCGAGGTCTTCACCATCGGCTACGCCCGGCGAGCCACGGTGTACAAACGCGCCACCTTCATCGTGCAAGACCTCGAGCGGCTGCGCCGGTTGTCCAAGCAAGCCGGGCGCCTGCAGCTGGTCTTCGCCGGCAAGGCGCACCCCAACGACACGGACGGCAAGAATCTGATCCGCCAGCTCTTCACCGCCGCCGCCAGCCTGGGCACGGAGCTACGCCTCGTTTTCCTGGAGAACTACGAGATGGAGCTGGCGCTGAGCCTGGTCTCCGGCGTCGACCTGTGGCTCAACACACCGCGGCGCCCCCAGGAGGCCAGCGGCACCAGCGGCATGAAGGCGGCCCTGAACGGCGTCCCGAGCCTGAGCGTGCGCGATGGCTGGTGGGTGGAGGGCCATCAAGAAGGCGTGACCGGTTGGGACTTTGGTGATAGCTTCGAGCCGGATTCGCCAGCGGAGCTGGAGTCGCTCTACGACAAGCTGGAACAGGTGATCGTGCCGCTCTACTACCAGAAGCCCTTGGAGTACGCCATGGTGATGCGCAACGCCATCGCCTTGAACGGCTCCTTCTTCAACACCCAGCGCATGCTCTTGCAGTACCTCACCAACGCCTATTTTCCTCCGGAGGTCCCGAACCCGGCGCCGGCCTCCGCCCCGGTGCGCCACTGAGCACGACGCGGAAACCCGCAGGTGGTGCGTCTGGCAACCCGCTTGCCCTGGCGCGCCGCCACCGATTACCCTTACGGCTGGCGATGGTCGCCTGCCGAACGAACACCTGAGCCTCGAGGACGGCCATGACCAATACTCCTCGCCGCAATGTTTTCTTCCTGCTCGTCGCATTGCTCGCCCTGGCCGCCGGCCTGTTCGCGCACGACGCTGCGCGGGCCCGGCGCGGCGCCGTTGGCATCGCTCCACCCACCCAGGCTTCGACCTCGGCACCCGGCTCCACCGGAGCCGCCGGAATGGTCGTCGCCATCGACCCCGAAACCGGCGCGCTGACCGCGCCGACGCCCGAGCAGCTTCGTGAGCTCGGCGCCGCCGAGGTGGCCAAACCCGGCCGGTCCACCATCGAGACCTATCAGCGCCCCGATGGCACCGTCATCGGCATTCTCGACGAGAGCTTCCAGCACTACTCCGTGGTGCAAGTCGGAACGGACGGCAAGCTCCACTCGGTCTGCGCCCATGGCGAAGAGAAGTGCAGCAACGTCTTGCACAGCGGGCAAACGAACCGCGCCAACGGGCAGACGGGCCCTGACGCCGCACCCCCGGAGCAGTGACATGCGAGCCATCCCAACCACGAAACGCGAGCAGACCAGGCCGCGCGCGGGCCTCGCACTTCTCGTTCTCGCCTCCATTCTCGTCCTGATGGCCTCGGTGTTCCCGGTGGCCGCGGCGACGATCACCATCGTCAACACGGATGGCCTCAACGAGGGCTTCAACGATCCGACGCCTGCCGCTCCAGTCGGCGGCAATCCGGGTACGACCATTGGCCAGCAACGGCTGAACGTGTTCACCCATGCGGCGGGGATCTGGGGCGGCATCCTGCCCAGCAGCGTCACGATCCGCATCCAGGCCGCCTTCAATGCGCAGACATGCACGGCGACGAGTGCGGTGCTCGGCTCCGCCGGCACCATCCACGTCGCTCGCGACTTCCCGAATGCCCCCTTCACCGGCACCTGGTACCACATGGCACTGGCGAACAAGCTGGCCGGCGTGGACCTGGAACCCGGGGTCAACGACATCAACGCGACTTTCAACTCGAATATCAATGGCAGCCCGAGCTGCCTGGGCGGGCGGACCTGGTACTACGGCTTCGACGGCAACGAGGGCACCAACATCGAATTGCTGCCCGTGGTGCTGCACGAGATGGGCCATGGACTCGGGTTCAGCAGCATCACCGACGAGGTCACCGGAGCGTTCCTCAACGGTTTCCGGGACATCTGGTCCATTTTCATGTTCGACACCGACGTGGGCCTGCACTGGGACCAGATGACCAACCAGCAGCGCGCGGCCTCAGCGGTGAACTCGCTGGGGTTGGTCTGGGACGGGCCGGCGGTGAAGACCATGGCTCCGATCCTCCTCGGCCCGAGGCCGCAGATCGTGGTGAACGCACCGGTGAGCATCGCCGGCACCTACTTCGCCGGCGTCGCCTCCTTCGGCAGCCCGCTCACCCAGGGAGGGTTGACCGGGGACGTGGTGCTCGTTGCCGACAACACCGGCGTGTCGTCGACCGACGCCTGCGAGCCGGTGCAGAACGTCGTGGCGGGCAAGATCGCCCTCATCGATCGCGGCAACTGCACCTTCACCGTGAAAGCCTTGAACGCGCAGAACGCTGGGGCCATCGGTGTCATCGTCGCGGACAACGTGGTCGCCTCAGCCCCGCCGAGCATGGGGGGCTCCGACCCGAGCGTCACCATCAAGGTGGCCAGCCTCACGCAAGCCGACGGCAATACCATCAAGGGCCAGCTCGGAAATGGTGTCAATGCCACCTTGAGCCTCGATCCGAACCTACTGGCCGGGGCCAATGCGCAATACCAAGTCTTCCTGTACGCGCCGAACCCGCTGGAAAGCGGCTCTTCCGTCTCACACTATGACCGTTCCGCCTTGCCCGATTTGCTCATGGAGCCCGCCCTGTCGACCGCGCTTTCCAGCGGCGTGGACCTCACCCGCTACCACTTCGAGGACATCGGCTGGCTGCCGCGGACCACCGACGTGGCCGACTACGGCACCCGCGCCCGCTTCTGGGGTGGCGCGCCGAATCCCTTCGCCCTGGCGACCACGGTGCGCTTCGATCTCTCCCGCACCGAGCGCGTGGATCTGGTGATCTACGACGTGGCCGGCCGGCTCGTCCGTCGCCTCGCCTCGGGTCCCATGGATCCCGGTTCTTACACGGTGCTCTGGGACGGCACCGACGACCGCGGCCAGACGGTGGCGCCGGGCGTTTACTTCTCCGTCTTCGACGGCGCGGGCAAGCGCGAGACACAACGCCTCGTCCGCATCCGCTGACACTCGAGGGCTCGGCTGCCGCCACCGGGCGGCGCCGAGCCGCCTCCTTGCCTGCCTTGCCGCCGGATCTCGGCCTCCCAGGGACTGGACCGCCCGGCGTCCGGGTGCCACACTCCTGCGATGACGCAGGCGGAAGTCATCGAGATCGGCAACCTCGAGGTCAGGTATCTGCTCGATGGCGCGGACCAGGGAACTCTGGGAGTCTTCGAGCTGACGGTACCGCCGGGGTCGATGGTCCCTCCACCGCACAGCCATGCGCACAACGAAGAGTGCGTCTACGTCCTCGAGGGAACGTTGCGTTATTCGGTCGACAAGACGACGCGGGATCTCCGTCCTGGCGAGTGGATGCACACACCCAGGGGGTCGGTGCACGCCTTCAGCAATCCCCACGCGGAGAGCGCTCGCGCGCTCATCATCCTGACCCCCGATATCGGAGCGCAGTACTTCCGCGACGTCGCCAGCGTCGTCAACAACGGCGGGCCGCCGGACCGGATGAAGCTGCTCGCGGTCATGGCACGCTATGGGCTCACACTCGCTCCACCACCTGGCTGACTGCCATGGCCCAAGCAGCGACTTATACGCGGCAACCCTTCGTGGTCATCGAAAGCCGCGGCCCAGCCTGGGACGACTCGAAATCCATGGACGACCAGAAGGACTGGGCGTTGCATGCGGCCTTCATGGACACGCTCGTCACCGAGCGCTTCATCCTCCTCGGCGGGCCACTCGAGGGGACTCGGGACGTCGTGCTCGTCGTGCAGGCGGAAGACTGCGCGACCATCGAGCATCGTTTGGCAGCGGACCCCTGGATGCAGAATGGGCTCTTGATCGTCAAGGCATGCCACCCCTGGCGGATTCGTCTGGGGTTGCTGTTCTAAGGCCGGCATGAGCACCGACCGGAATCCACCACGAGTGCTGCGCCCGAGACGGTGGCTGCTCGCCCTGGTCATCGGGGTTGCCCTCCTGTTCATCGCGGGGGCGGTCTTCACGGTGTGGCACTCTGGATGGACACTCGTTTCCGTCACCTTCGTTGGCATGTCGATCCTCGCCTGCGCCGGCATCCTGGAAGTCGGCACCTCCCGGATCGTGCTTGCGGAGGGCAGCCTCGAGTTCGGTTCGCTCTGGTCTCGTCGGCGCTACACCGCGACGGACATCGTGTCGGTGACGTGGGAAGGAGGCGCCGGCGTCTTCCTCAAACTGGGGAACGGACGATGGGCGAAGCCACCCATGCTGGGATACAACTCGCAGAGCCTGACCAACAGTCTGCGCGCCTGGTTGAAGCGAAGCAGGCCCACGGAGTGAAGCCGGTGCCATATCGCCCTAGGACGGAGCCACGAGTGGAGCCACCACCTGCCTTCGACGCAACGATGGGAGTAGAGACATGCTCGCAAGACACCTGACTCCGATCCTGAACGTGTCGGACATGCACGAGAGCTTCGCTTGGTTCGAGAAACTCGGGTGGAGGAAGGGTTGGGACTGGGGGAGTCCGCCCACGTTCGGAGGTGTTTGTTCCGGTGAATGTGAGATCTTCCTGTGCCTGGGCGGCCAGGGCGGCCGTGGCAACGGCGGCGTCAAGATGACCTTCGGCCCCGAGGGCGACCAAACCGCCGACAAGGGCGTATGGATGTCGATCTGGGTAGACGATGTCGACGCCATCCACCGCCATTGCCAGGCGCAGGGGCTCGACATCGCCTGGCCGCCCACCGACATGCCGTGGGGCGTCCGGGAGATGCACTTGCGCCACCCCGACGGCCACGTCTTCAGAATCGGCCAGGAGATCGAGCACGAGGAATGAGCCGAAGGAGCCTTCGGGACCCGAAACCAAGTGAGGTCGCGAGCGGAGGGGCACGATGCTCGGCGCCATTACCGGTGACATCATTGGTTCCGTGCACGAGTACCTCGGCACGAAGACACGGGACTTCGAGCTGTTCCATCCTGATTGCACCTTCACGGACGACACCGTGTTGTCCGTCGCGGTGGCGGACTGCCTCCTGCATGGATCCGATTACACCGAGAAGTTCCACGAGTACTTTCACACTTACCCTGACGCGGGATACGGCCTTCGGTTCTTCGAATGGGCCGCCTCCCGGAGTACGCAGCCATACAACAGCTGGGGCAACGGCTCGGCGATGCGCGTTGCAGCAGTCGGCCACGCCAGGGAATCGCTGGAAGATGTCCTAGCAGAGGCGAAGCGGAGTGCCGAAGTCACTCACAACCATCCCGAAGGAGTGCGTGGGGCTCAGGCGACGGCGGCCGCCATCTTTCTGGCTCGCCAGGGGAAGACGAAGGACGCGATACGCGAACAAGTCGAGGAAATGTTCGGATATGACCTACGTCCAAGACTGGATGACATCCGACCCAGCTATGCTTTCGACGAATCCTGCCAAGGAACCGTGCCGCAGGCTTTGATCGCTTTCCTCGAATCGACCGATTATGAAAGTGCGATTCGAAACGCAATCTCGCTCGGAGGAGATGCCGACACGTTGGCGTGCATCGCCGGAGGCATCGCCGAAGCCTTCTATCGGGGGGTCCCCGCGCCGATCGCACAGCGCGCCATGGATCTCCTCGACGAGCGCCTGCGCCAGGTCACCTTGAAGTTTTGCGCGCGATTCGCGATCCCCGTGCCCTGACCTCGTGGAGGAGAACCATGAACGAGACCTGCGGGGACCAGCCCATCGTTGTGAACCGACGCTCCTGTGGAGGTACCTGTCATGAACGTCGCCGATGCGAAGGCGCTCCAGGCCTACAACCAGTGGGCGAACGGGCGCATCTTGGGGGCGGTCGCCGAGCTCGCTCCGGAGCAGCTGCGGCGCGCGGTGGCCACGAGCCACGGGTCCGTGTGGGGCACCCTGGTACACATCGTCCGTGCTGAGTGGCGCTGGCTCGGACGTTGGCAGCGCGCCTCCAGCCCGGGCCCTCTGGATCCAGAGAAGTGCGCCGATCTCCCCTCCCTTCGTGCCTTCTGGATGGAGCTGGAGAAGGCCCAGCGGCGGTTCGTCGAGCAATTGACCGACAGCGCCCTCGAAGAACCACTCAGCTACGAGAATCCACCGGGGGTCACCTGGACCTATCCATTGAGCGACATGGTGCGGCAAGTGGTGAACCATTCCACCTATCATCGCGGTCAAGTGACGACCTTGCTACGCCAGCTCGGAGGCACCCCGGTGGCGACGGACTGGTTGGTATTCCGGGATGAAACCGCTCCGACCCGCAGCTGACGCGTCTCCAAGGGAGAACCCGGGATGATCCGCGTCGTGTGGGCGTTCGTGGTCAGAGCGGACGCTATCGATCGTTTCGAGCAAGCATACGGCGCGAACGGCTCCTGGGCTCGCCTCTTCGAGCAGTACGCCGGCTACCGCGGGACCATGCTCTGTCGCGACGTTGCGAATCCGCGCCGCTACACCACCATCGACCTCTGGGAGTCGGTCGAGCAACGGACTGCGATGTTGGCGGCGAGCCGGCTCGTGTATGACGCACTGGATCGCGCCTGCGCCAGCCTGACCGAATCGGAAGACGAGATCGGCGTGTTCGAAGCGCTGTCCGGGCCTCCCGACCTGGAGGGAAAGCCATGACGTCCACGCTGACCCCAGCGACGGCGGCGCTCGCCAGTCCGACTTCCCGCATCGCCTCGATCGATCGGATCCGGGGCGCGGTCATGATCCTGATGGCGCTCGACCACGTGCGGGTGTATTCCGGCCTCCCCGCCGGCGGCCCCACGCCCGGCATCTTCTTCACCCGCTGGATCACCCACTTCTGCGCTCCGGCCTTCGTCTTTTTGGCCGGGACCAGCGCCTTCCTCTACGGCCGAAGACACGCCGACCTGTCCCGCTTTCTCCTCACGCGCGGCGCCTGGCTCGTTGTCCTCGAGCTCACGTTTCTCCGTCTCGCCTGGACGTTCAACTTCGATTTCAAGCACTACGAGATGGCCGGCGTCATCTGGGCCATCGGCTGGTGCATGATCTTGCTGGCCGGGCTGGCGAAACTTCCGCTCGCCGTGGTCGGGAGCATCGGCCTCGGCATCGTGGCGGGACACAACCTGACGGATCCTTTCATGGACAAACTCGTCCCGGCGCTCGGCGGCAGCAACCTCTCTGGTCTATGGAAGATCCTCTACCTGGGATTCTTCGCCGGACCGATCCAGCTGGGGACCAACGGCCCCACTCTGATCGTTCTCTACTCGATCATTCCCTGGGTTGGAGTCATGGCGACGGGGTATGCGTTCGGGAAGGTGCTGACACTGGAGCCCACAAGGCGGAACCGGATCTGCTTGCGGGTCGGCCTCGGAGCCATCGGGCTTTTCCTCGTGCTGCGGGGCTTCGATCTCTATGGCGATCCGCGCCCGTGGAGAGCAGCGACGCAAGAAGCGCAGGGATCACGAGCGATGCCGGCGCTCCTCGCCTTCCTGAACACCAACAAGTACCCGGCGTCGCTCGACTTCCTGCTGATGACGCTTGGCCCCATCATCGCGCTGATCCCGCTCCTGGAGCGCGCGCGCGGGTCTCTGGCTCGGTGGGTGACCGTCTTCGGCCGCGTCCCGTTCTTCTTCTACATGCTCCACATCCCGCTGATTCATGCCTTGGCGCTCGTCGTCTCGAAGATCCGGCTAGGGCAGGTGAGCCCCTGGCTCTTCACCAACCATCCGATGGGAAATCCTCCGGCGCCGGAGGGCTACACCTGGAGTCTCCCGCTCCTTTACCTGGTGTGGGTGGTGGCCATCGTGCTCCTCTATTTCGCCAGCCGCTGGTACGCCGGCTTCAAGGCCAGCAAGGAATACTGGTGGTTGAGTTATCTCTGAGCACGCCTCCCGTGCTCCAGAAGGCGGCAGCAGGACGGCTGACCCCACGGGAAGGAAGCATGAAGACGCTCGGAGCATGGCGGCCATGCTCCCGGTGGTGTCACGGCGCCACGTGCGCCCGGCGCGTGCTGACGCCGGCGCCGACGCGGCGCTCTTCGCGGGTGAGGAGAGGCTGGAGCGAGGGCGCCAGCACCTTGAAGGCCTGGAGGGCCAGGGAGCTGGTGAAGGAGTACTTGT